>QHOR01000061.1 GCA_003219395.1 Verrucomicrobiota bacterium
GTTTGCAATCCCAGTCCCGCGAGAAGCGCTGTTAGCACCGTAAAGATTGCGAGGTATTTCCCGGCCTCCCGAATACGATTAAGAAGTGGAATATCAAAATGCAGATATGCCAGCCCGAAATGGGTTCCGAAGCCTGCCATCAGGAAATAGAGGGCCATCACGCCAAACGTAAGTAATAAAAAGCGAGCGAATGAATCACCGCGCCGATAGGCAACAGCACACAGGAGCGCCCCCAGGAAAGCGAGCGGTCCGACATACAACCCGCCGGTCACACGAAGATCGGATGAGTCGATTAACAGATGGCTGAGATCTTTCGGCGCCAGCTGATGTTCGTTAAAGTGTTCCCACGGGATCGCCGCATGGCCGATAACATAAGAACTCGGTCCGATATAACGAATCATACCTTCCGTGGCCAGGATCATCGGTAAGAAAGCCACAGCAGCCAATCCGAACGCGATAACTCCACTGAGAGTCAATCCGAGCAGTAAGCGCCCCACAGCGGTAACACCATCAGTTAACCATAACCATATGACAGCGGCGGAAAAAAACAGCGCGCAAGCAAACACCGATAAGATTACCGCCTGCGCGGGGCTCGCAGTACAGATCAAAGCGCCGGATATCGACAACAGCGCGATACTTCCGAACGACAGGGGCGCGCTTACCATGCGAATCATCCCCGCAACTAACAACGGAAACCAGCTCCAAGCTGCCGCAGTCGCGATCCAATGTGCCGCGACCTCCGTGTTGCCGCTGATCAGCCCGATGGTAGCTCCGCAAAATGATGCAAGACCTCCTGCTCCTGCCACTCGCAGCAAGACATAAACGTTCAGGTAAAAAATTAGAATATGAAAGCATGTGACGTAACTAAGGGTGTATATCACCTCGAGCGACTTCCCGTAATCGAGCAAGCCAAGGAAATAGAACGGATAGGTGACGGAAAAATGCGGTGTTTGATAAAGCGGGAATCCTCCTAAGCCCGTATCCAGCCAGTAGGGAACATTGCCCCCCAGGGCGATTTCAGACGCCCGCGAAAACAGCGGCCCGTACAGCCAGATGTTGTCACGATAGGGAGCGTACAGCTCGCCCTGAGCCAACACCGGCCAAAAGCGGAAGGCAAAAAGCGCTAACATCAAAACGACAAACAATCCATCTTCGCGCCAAAAACGAGCAAGTTGACCGACCACTGATCTCTTCACAAAAACGACGGAATGTTTGATCTGTTAATGAACACCGTCAATCGGGCCGACTGGGCGTTGGCAGGACATCTCATTGCGCATCGTTTTCACGGACTTGGCGAGAGTCTGAAACATCTCGCTTGACGACTCCGCAGATCCTGATCATCACTCTGTCCAAGTAGATGTCAATATTGCGAATTTGTCTCACTGGCATGGCCGTACTCCATGTGGCTTGGCTCTACTGTTTCACTGCAGGTCTCCTGCTACGGCCGTGTGTTTTTCACAAAGCCCAGTTTGCCTTTACCAATCTGGAGCTCGTGATTGCTTTACCGCTGGCTTTTCTCTTTCCGCGGTCTCCAACGCCACTCACAAAACCGACCCATGGATATCGCCTTGACCCTTTCCTGGTTCTTCTGCTGATCCCAGCGGCCGCGTGCGTATGATTGCTTCTTCAGCTTCGGATCGTTTGTGCGGAACCGAGGCAGGACAGGAGTCTCAATCCACCGTACTTGATGCGATTTGCGTCGCTGTTCTCATTGCCTACTTCCTCCACTTTGCTTTCCCAGCATTACACGGCGGTTTCCGCCAGGACGAGATGATGAACATGGGGATTTACTGGTGTGCAGGAGCGCTGAGATCCATGCTGGCGAACCTCGTATTTTGGAAGGTATTCGTTTGCACGGGAGGGACCGTTTACGATCTGCCTCTCTACCTTTACCGCCCGGGCGGTGCTATTTACTACCTTCCGCTCTATCACTTCTTTCATCTGAATCCTTTACCTTATCGAATTGCCCAAATCAGCATTCTCGCTACCTCCGTTCCGATCGTCTATTACTTGAGCCGATCTCTCACGCTCTCGCGCTCAGTTGCGTTTCTCGCTGTCCTTGGGCTCTGTTATCACCCACGGCTTGCCAATCTCGTGTTCGTCGGCGCGTTCATTTATGACGTGTTGTGCGGGTTATTTTACTTCGCGGCATTGGCCTATTACGTGCATATCCGCGAGAAAGGAGTTTCTCTCCGGCCGCTACAAATGCTGGGATTTCTAGTCTTGTACGTTTGCGCGCTGAACTGCAAGGAGATGGCAGTTACGCTCCCAGTGATGGTATTGTGTTATGAGCTTCTTAAACCTTCTCGATGGACGAGTTGGAAAACATTCTTGCTCTGGGGCCGATCCTATGCCGCGCCGTCTCTAATCGCTGGGTTGCTTGCAGTCTTTTATATCTGCGGGAAAACTCATGGGACCGGATCGCTGGCGAGTTTAGAGCCTTATCGCCCCAGCTATTCGTGGCACAACTTGGTAACGTCCAACGCCAAATTCATTGGAGAGCTATTGTTTGGCGGGCAAGCGGTCACGCCACTCACACTGCTAATCACGTGGGCCGTGGTTTTCGCCTATGCATTTCTTCGTCGCGACCGCACACTTCGGCTTATGGCATTCTGGATCGTGATCGTGCCCCTGCCCCTCGCATTTATCGTCCCCATTCGCGGCGATGCTTCGCTTTACCTTCTCCTGTTCGGATGGGCAATGATCCTCGCGAAAGCAGCGTTTGATTTGATCACTGTAATTTCCAAATTCTTGGTGCCTGTTGGCAATCGTGTCCTGGGTTGGGCGGGAGGTGGAATCGGTAAGAATGCATCGATCAAAGTATCTCCTTGGTATTTCCGAATTATCGCCACGGTCTTGGTGGCCTGCGCCTTCGCAGCCTGTACGCAGCGAGAAAATCAGCGACTTCAGCTGCC
Source organism: Verrucomicrobiota bacterium (assembly GCA_003219395.1). GTDB lineage: Bacteria > Verrucomicrobiota > Verrucomicrobiia > Chthoniobacterales > UBA10450 > Udaeobacter. The sequence continues at coordinate 2,916 of QHOR01000061.1, forward strand.
TTTCTCCAAAGTGGAGTCAAAACCGCCCCATGTTATCGAGACGTTCCAGTCGCTGGGTCTGAGTCCAAGACATGGCAGCCGCATTCTCCTTTTACTAAAAGAAACCCTTTTCCACAACAAGTGGAATGTCTTGTTTATTGCCACTCTAGTCTGGAACGATCATTCACTGCGTATCTGGATCGAAGATCTAAGTGAACTCACGCCACAGCAACAAGCGAGCGTGGATTACGTTATTTCAGTCAGTGAATTCGACGCGGAGATCATCCGTTCGCCCGAGCATCCATCCTCGAACTAAGTAGTAGCGCGTCGTGCTTACAGAGTCTTATTAATGAGTGATCGAGTCCGACGGTGGATTGCGATGCCAGGGTGGCTTCCCCTCTGTGGCGCACTGTTCGCTGTGTTAGTACTCATACAGATGACCAGCTTGCGTCACCATGGGCTCACTACTGATGAGCCGCTCCACTATGAGTATGGTTACCGGACGTTGAATGGCGCGCCGGATAGAACCAGTGCCTTGAATAGCAGCACCATGCCTTTTTCAAGTGTGCACGCGATGACGAGTATTAATCTGGCTGTCCTTGCCCGGACGAGTGGCCTTCCACTAGACACTTCCTGGAAAGGTCAAATAACGCGCGGGCGATACGCGACGATCGCACTTTCGTTATTACTGGCGGTGTACGTGTTGAAGTGGAGTTATGAGCTGTATGGTCGCAGTGGGGCTGTTCTGTCGCTGAGTCTTTATGTCTTTGATCCCAATCTGTTGGCACATGGCCAGCTGGTGACCGCTGATTTGCCGGCGGCCCTGATGACGACTATGGCGCTCTACCACTTTTGGCATTTTCTAAAGTTCGGCGGCAAGCGACGAGCCTTGTTTAGCGCAGCGACGCTCGGCTTAAGCCAACTAGCCAAATACTCGTGCGTTTATCTCTATCCGACCTTTATTGTAACCGCAGCGATTTACTATCGACTTAGGCCAACGACAGAAGAAGCAAAGCCTGACCAATCCCACAGCCTAAGCTGGAATCTGCGTCAATCGTTCGTCGTAGTGGCGCTTTTCGCTGCAGTGAGTGTACTGACAATTAATGTCGGGTTCGATTTCGTTGGAACTGGGACTCCCTTGTCTGGCTATAGCTTCAAAGACCCGGTCTTCAAAAAGCTCCAGGCAACGCCTTTCCTCCGCAACCTGCCTCTTCCATTGCCAGTGCCTTACGTCCAGGGGTTGGACCTAGTGAAGTTCGAAGAAAGGATGGGGCAAGCTTGGGGAAACATCTACATGGCAGGACAGCTTCGAGTGAATCATCATGACGGGACGCTTCGTGGGTTCCCAGGGTATTACTTCTACGCAGCCTTGTTCAAGGTGCCGATTGCGACGCAAATCATATTTTTGGTGGCATTGGCCGGATACGTTCTAGGCCGTCAGCCGGCGGCGCGAGCGCTTCGTCGGGAGCAGATTTTTTTGCTGGTTCCGATTCTGCTTTACTGGATCTATTTCAACTTCTTCTTTAATGCGCAGATCGGCATTCGCCATGTGTTGCCCGTATTTGCCCTGGCCACAATTTTTTGCGGAAGATTCCTCGTCGGCCCGCATTCTAAGGGAAGACGGTATACCGCGGTTATTCTGACACTGTGGGCTGCCATATCCGCCCTTTCATATTACCCGCATTTTATCTCTTATTTTACCGAATTTGTTCCAGACCGGAAGCTAGCCTATCGACATCTTGCAGACTCGAACCTGGATTGGCGCGGAAATGAATGGTATCTACAGGCATACATCCGCCGACATCCCGATGCCATCGTAGATCCTCGTAAACCGCAGGCGGGTCGGATTGTTGTGCCCGTTAACGCATTGGTTGGCGTCAATCGAGATCCAAATGAGTACAAATGGTTAAGAGACCACTTTACTCCCGTCGATCACATCGCCTACTCATTCCTGGTTTATGACGTGCCTGAGGAAGATCTTCCGCATAGTGGCAGCGACACGAAGCAAACGCAGGAACTGCCTCCCTACACGTTGTTTAATCAACCGAGCTTCACAGGTTCGAACTAACACGTGAACAAAGCCGCGTAGCAGTGGCATATCAACCGCGATTGTTGCCGCGCTGTGATTTTCAGCGCGCACCAACTGCGCGATGAATCTCCTCCAGAACTTCTCGCAAACTGAACCGAAACTTCCAGGCGGGATAGTGGCTCTGGAATTTCCTCACGTCGCTAATCCACCACAGGTGGTCGCCGATCCGGTTCGCCTCCTCATAGCTCCAGCTTAATTTCCGCCCACCCGCCCACTGATTTCTTCACATAATGCGATCGCTTCGAGGATAGAACAGTTACTGTGCCGGCTTCCACCGATGTTATAGACTTCTCCTCGGCGAGGCGCTCGAATGAATTCCACGAATGCTTCGACCAGGTCGAAGCTGTGAATGTTATCACGGACTTGTTTAGCCTTGTACCCCAACACGCGGTAAGGCCTGCCGGTTACTGTGCATATCATCAGATAGGAAAGGAAACCGTGCAGCTCAGTACCCGCGTGTGCTGGTCCCGTGAGGCAGCCACCGCGAAAACAAACAGTAGGCATTCCAAAATAACGTCCATATTCCTGCACCAGAATGTCGGCGGCAGCTTTAGAGGCCCCAAAGAGCGAATGCTTGCTATAATCGATACTCATCGTTTCCGGGATTCCCGGCTCATACTCATGATCTGGCTCGATTTCCCACCGTGTCGGCAATTCTTGCAATGGCAACTGATTTGGCGTGTCGCCGTAAACCTTGTTCGTAGAAGTAAAAACAAATGGCGCTTCGGGGCAAAACGTTCTCGCCGCTTCAAGCAGGTTCAATGTACCATTTGCATTAACGGTGAAATCGGTTTGAGGGTCGCGCGCCGCCCAATCGTGTGATGGTTGAGAGGCCGTATGCACGACGGCGTCGATTCGTCCTGAGTAACTCTTAAATAGCTCGGCAACTGCGGATGTATCCCGAATGTCCAAATCACGATGGTCATAGCCGCGGATGCTCGCGATCAGATCCTCTCGCATCTTCTTCGTGGATGCTTCTGCCCCAAAAAATCGTGCGCGCATGTCATTGTCGATCCCAACAACATGCACTCCCTCTTTAGCGAACCGCTTTACAGTTTCGGAACCAATCAATCCTGCGGAGCCAGTAACGATAATTGTGCGCATCTACTAGACGATACTCGTTAACAGGATTTTGCCCACAATCGCTAGCTGCTGCTACGATGCGCGAAAAGGTTAGCGTACCAGGCTACATCTTGTCGGACATCGCGTGGGTCAAAGGCAATCAAACCACAGGTGCTCACCAGGCTCAGACTCATATTAAACCCCCGAAGTATGTCGACAAGTTCTTGCCACCTGACTCCCGATTGCTCCAGGCCAGCGGGCCACAACTCGAGCAGAAGCTTGATGTCACGGTTTTCCCGTAGCACACGCTGCGCACCGCGTAATGCATGAAGTTCGTACCCTTGAATATCCATCTTGATCAGGTCCACGCGTTGAGCCGGCCTGAAGTAATCGTCGAGCGCAACCATGCTAGTTGGAACAGCGCGGCGTGAATCCCCATAAGCTTGGTACGCTCTGTGGTCGACGTTTAGTTTGTCTGAAACGTAAAGCTTCCACTCGCCACTTGCTTCTCCAACCATAGCCCGAGTAAGTCGGACGTTTGCAAGATGGCGTGTAGCTGCAGACAATCGCCTGAAATTATCCAGCGACGGTTCGAAGGAATGAACTTGACCAGTTGGGCCAACACAGCGGGAGAGAAACTGCGAGTAGATTCCTATGTTAGCGCCGACATCTACCACAACAGCGCCTTGAAACACAATTTTTCTTAACAGCGCTCGTTCCGCGCGATCAGTGTACGTCTTATAAGCCGCATAGAGCGGACGATAGATCGGAAACGCACGGCGATACACCTCGTTGGCAGCGCGACGTAGGACTGAAGCTGCCAACATTAGCTTGGAGTTAGACTACCAAAAGCGGGATTTCGTAAAGGCAACAGCAGTATGCAGTTCAGTAGATACATTTCTTTGAATCTGCGTCCGAGCACGCCACAAGCATTGCCCGTTCTCATTCGGATGAAGGTCTGATTGACACAGTATTGGAAAAGATACTGAGAAGCCATACGTTCGTCCAATGTCGCGTCGCTGGAGAGAAATGTTCGCATCGAGAATCATTCTAGCGGCGCCATGGGATCGCTGGGATTCTGTTGCTCTCACGCTCGCTGTTTTTACGATGCTTTGGATGTTCACGTTTAAACTTAAAACATTCTACGATCTTGGCTATTCAGGAGACCTCTTCGTGAGTGTTCAGGCTGCGCGGAGTTGGCTCGAGGGGCGGGGCTTCCTTCAAGACAACTGCTTTGGAAACGTGCTTGCTATTCACGGCTATTTTTTTCTTCTGCCGCTTGGACTAATAGCAAAGCCATTCGGCGCTCCCGGCTTGCTATTCGTGTTAGCCGCGTCGGCAGGAGCCGCGTATTTCTCTGCAACACGAATCCTGCGCCTTCTCGGAGTTGAGGGACTGGTCGCCGTAATTGCAACAGGGGCGCTCCTCGTCTCGCCGCTTTCCGTCGCGTTCTATCAAGAGGCAGGTCACGGATTCCATGTAGAAACGCTCGTTCCAGCGCTCTGCTTAATCCTGTTTTATTTTCTACTGCGGCAGCGATTGATCGCGTCAATCATAACAGCCCTGGCAATCTTCAGTATAAAGGAGGATGCACCAGTCGCAGCAGCCGTGGTAGCGATCATAGCAGGCGTTGAGACATGGACGTCTTCACCGGACAAATCCGCACATCAGCGCCTCAACTGGCCTGCGGCGATTACACTGTTTCTGTCGATCTCTGCAATACCCGTTTTGTTGGCGATCTCCTGGTTAGAGGCCCCGACGATATACGCTCGCCACTCCCTTGATCGCCTCGGCGTTGTGGCGCCGGGAACTTTATCCAATCCCGCGGCGCTTTTGGCTTTTGTTGTATCTAATATTGGTCACTGGCTGGGTAGCAGCGTTGTTCGTCACTGGCTGTGCCTGGTGCTCGTAGGCACTTTTGGAACGATTTTGTTGCGGCCGTACTATTTGATAATCGGTCTCCCCGCAACGGTGGTGGCATGGCTAGTGAATCGCAACGATCTTATGTGGGCGCCACGATTTTTTTCCACTGAAGCGCTGCTGTGGTGCACCACGTTGATCGGGTTTGCTTCCATTGCACGGACTGTATCCGACTCGAGTAAGCGAACGCGGACCGCACTGCTCGCCATCGCAATTGCAATCGCAGTGTTATCAACGTGCGCACAAGTCGCCCTCGTGCCGTGGTTTGTTCGGGGAGCTTACCTTCTTCGTTCGACTAGCCTTTATTCACCGTCAGAACGACGAGAGGCGGACCAAGTGTTCGCGCGTTATCGCCAGGAGGGAAAGCCCGAGGAACCGGTTATTGCATCAAGCATGCTTTTCCGCTACGCACATGACAGAAATCTCTTCTGGCTCAACCGGCTGCATGGTCGTCCTGCCCCCATCTGGATTCTGGGCGATAGCTCTGACCCTTATGCGCCGTTTAGAATCAGTACAGATACAATAAACGCCGAATCTGGAGTCCGACTGGACGATTACACAGTAATTGAGCGCCGCGGTCGTTTCGCGTTGTTCAGAAAAACAGATTAATAGCCAAGATAGCTGCGTGATTCCGGATCTGTCGACATCAACGTCGTGTCAGGCTTACGGTAAAAAACGCGGCGCAGAAGCGCGGAAAACGGCGACTCATGGCGAGGTCCACCGAGAAGAATCGGCGATAAATAGAATGAGGAATGGGCAGTGTGCGCGAGATTCCTCCCGTAGCCATGTAGGATAGCGAGCTGAATGGCTGGGTCGAAAGCGTCGTAATATCGAAGTTTTCCTTCAAGCGTTCCAGCCATTCGCGCCGCCGAAAAAATATCAGCCATGGTAACGCAATATTCGCAGATGCCAGGGGACCGCGTACCTTCTCCAGCTCGGGTTCCGCGATGCAAAAGTCGATCGGTTCATGATGCAGATACTTAAAGATGGGAGTCGACAACAATGAGAAAAAAGGCTCTGTGGCAATCACTTTGCCGCCTGATTTCAATTTGCTCGCAGCACAGTTAAGAAATGCAATTGGGCTTTTCAGATGATGTAACACGTTCGTAAGCGTGATCACGTCAATGCTGTTGTCTTTAATTGCATCCAGCTTGTTGATGTCGTGGCAGTCCAACACAAAGTCGAGATAGTCAAGCTCCAGCACGTCGCTTGTTATGACATTTGGAAGGAATCGTTTCAGGGGCGAGGTGCCACTTCCTACTTCGAGTATTGACAGAGCGGACGCATTGGAAAAGTCTCTGAATTGGTCGCGGTACAGCTCGCGATACCAAAATAGAAGATTTTTGTTGGAACTTAGCCGCTTACGGTTGCGCAATGTTGCGGCGCGATCATTCGCTTCCTGGCTTTGCAACACCGTCGACACATTGCTCATTTTATCGCACGGATGTAAAGCGAGCCTGCAAATTCCGAGATGAAAGGGACGCTTTCGAGGAATAGGCCAAGCGCGTTCATGCGATCAATCATCGCAACCGGCGTTTTTGGATGGAGAAAATCGAACGGATCGATTCGCACATCGCGATAGCCAGTTTCTTGGAGCAGCCGTCGAAGGGACCATCGAAAAAATGCTGTTTCATCAGGCGAGTCGCCAAGCTTGCGTTTAAGCCAGGGAACGTTCTTTTGGAGGGCGATCTGAGGGTTCAACATATTCGGCTCTGTAAAATAGATCGTGCCACCCGGCTTTAGCACGCGGTACATGCCCGGTAACGCTTCTTTGATCTCGAGGTGATGCAAAACCGAACTACCCACGACAGAGTCAAAGCTATTTTCAGAATAGCTCAGTGCATAGGCATTCTGGATTTGGTAGTGAATATTCGGCGCGGAACGGTTGGTACTGGCAATCTCCAGAAGCTCTGGTGAGACATCAATTGCAACAACCTCAGCTCCTGAGCGCGACAGCTCCCAGGTAAAAGTGCCGGTGCCGCATCCCAACTCGAGCACAGTCATTCCGGGTTGGAGATGGCTGCTGAGCATTTTTACTCGCCGAGCCCACCGAAGTTTTCCTGCTGGACTTTCCCAATTCCAAATCTCCCCTGCCCCGTGTTGTGCGAGAAAGCGGCCATGTTGAATTTCTTTAGCAATACGCTTTTGCACCAGAAAATATTGAGCCGGATGCGACCTCCGAAAACAATCCAATGTTTGGCCGGCAACGCGAAGACCTGATCGGCGCCCAGTTAATAACCCAGCTTCAGCCTAAGAAAACCATGCCAGCACATCCTTAACATGACGAGTCCGTTTCGAAAAACCTTGGTCATCTTTGTCGAACCATAGATGCGTTCCTGATAATGAACAGGTAAGTCCAGAATCTTAAGATTGAGTTTCGCGGCGCCAAATAAGAGTTCGTAGTCTCCCCAACGATCCTCCGTTCCCCAACTTCCCAGCATGGGCCTGATTCGCTCCCAATCGCGTCTCCAGAGAACCTTCGTGCCGCACAAGGTGTCCTTTACCCTTTGACCGAGGAGATAAGTAAAAGCGACGCTGAAAAATTTGTTTCCCAGCATATTCGGCCCGTTCATTGCTCCTTTTGGAACTGGATAGACTAGTCGCGATCCGTTGACAAACTCCGCCTGTCCCGAAGCGATAACGTCGATGAAGTAAGGCAGCTCTTCTGGAATTGTCGTCAGGTCAGCATCGAGAATCACCAAGACATCGCCTTTCGCTGCATCGAAACCGGTCCACACGTTTCGCGACTTACAAACTCCCGGCCCACGCTCAAGCCGAATATCCTTTTGCGGATAGCACGACTGCACTCGCCGCACTTCCTCGCCGGTACCGTCGGTCGATCGATCGTCACAGAAAATGATCTCTGTCCGGCCCGCAAGAGGCGGAATTCGGCGAACCGCATCCTCAACGTTTCCTTTTTCGTTTTTACACGGAATGACGACTGATACGGTAAGGTCTTCCAATGCGACGGGCGGCGGAACCATTCGCGCAACGACGACTTGCGTCATACAGAGCTTGCTCAGAAATGGCAGACGAGCGCAAAGGCGATTCAAAAAGCCGGACAACAGGGGCAAATACTTGGGCAAAAGAACGATTCGATGCGTCTCGAGAACTTCAAAACCAGCCAGCTTCAACAAATTGCGAATGTCAGCGGTCGAAAGCCAGTTCTGTTCGGTACGCGGAACCTTCATCCCGGTCCATTCCGCAAATGTAACGAGTGGTTCCCAAAGGTGATTGTATGTTGTTATCAACACCCGAGTATGTCGCCGGCATAACGGTTTCAGATTCCTAAACGCTTGAAGCACGTCCACCGTGTCGCCAATATCATTGAAGAGAATGCAGTCGAACGTCTCGTCCGGGCTGAACGCCTGTCGGAACTCGTCTTTGTCTGGAAAAGCGACTGCAAAACTGAGGTAAGGATTGTGTTGACTCTCGATCTCCACTATCTCGGCGCAGATGTCGACGCCTTGGCCCTGGCTAGGTCTGACCGCAGCCAAGGTGTTGCCGATGTCACACCGGACCGATAGCACCTTTTTCTGAGGCTCGACCAGGAACTGAAGAAGACGACCTAGTAACTTGTAATAATAACTGTTGTGCTTAATCCAGCTCTCGCGCCGAGGGGCGATCCTTGCCAGATGATCCCGGGTGCGCTTGCGCCTTTGTTCCAGCGCCGCCGTTCCCCATTTCTCCGAGCCCGGCGCGCATTGCTCTGGAGAAGCGTGTTCGTCAGCTTCTTGGCGTAACTGCGAATCTGCCTTCGCCCAGCTCACAGCGGAGTCTTGTGCAATCTCCTTCAATGCCGGCCTGCCTCTAGATTGTATTTAAAAATGGCGTAAATCGCCCTGACGCCATCTTTCCAGTTGACCTTCTTTCCTTCCGCATAAGTCCGGCCGTTGTACGAGATTCCCACTTCGTACATTCTACAGCCTTTACGGGCAAGCTTGGCGATAATTTCGGGTTCAACACCAAAACCATCTTCTTCTATCTCAATCGATTTAATGACAGGGGCATGGAACGCTTTGTAGCCCGTTTCCATGTCCGTCAGGTTAATATTGGTGAACATGTTGGAGAGCATGGTCAAAAACTTGTTGCCGACCATATGCCAGAAAAAAAGGACGCGATGTGGCCGTGCGCCCAGGAATCGGGAACCAAAAACAGCGTCCGCTTTGCCTGACATGAGCGGCTCCAGCAGTGCCGGATAATCCGCGGGATCATACTCCAAGTCTGCATCCTGAACCAGGATGATATCGCCGGTCGCAGCTGCGAAGCCGCTGCGCAGCGCCGCTCCCTTCCCACGATTCATCGGATGATAAATAATCCGATCAACAACTTGCGAAAGCCTCTCCTGAAGCACAGTCTTAGTCCCATCCTGCGAGCAATCATCAACTACAATGATCTCTTTGCACTCAAGCGGGGAATTGCAAACTGCCTCAACAATTTTCTCAATCGTGCTCTTTTCATTATAACAGGGGATGACGATTGAGACTTTCATTTTCTAACGCACACTATGGGGTTTCTCGCTTACACAAAGAATTATGGTCCGCAACCTACAAGAGGTGTGCAGTGTAAATTATCACGTTCTTTCGCAGGCCCGAACGCACCAAAAAGTCCAAGCCCTTGCGCCCTGTGAACGGTGAGGAGGCCGGGCGGTGCACATTATATTCATAAATGTTTACAGGGGGCAGCGCACGAGAGACCTGTTTGTCAGCAACTGCAATAACTTGCTAGCGCGTAAGATGTTCTTTTAGGCCGATGAATACGTTCAACGCAACAGCAAATCGAGCCGTCCAGCTATGCGCCGGTTGCCTCGGAGCGGTCTTCCTGTTTTCCGGTGTGGCTTATCTCTGTCTGGGTCACTGGCCGGTGACTCACCATGATTTCTGGCGGATTTATGACGTGTGCTTGAACCATAGTTGGTTGGAAAGCGCGTTGAGGAAACACAATGGCCACTCGCTGTTCTTCCCTAGCTTGATTTGGCTGGCGGACCTTCGCTTTTTCCACGGTAACCAGCAAGTGGTCTTTTATGTCGGACTCATACTACTTGTCATCGCAACAGGGCTACTGCTTATCCCGGTGTGGCGCGATAACACGGTAGATTTCACGGCGAAGATAATCGCTACTCTTGTTGTAATTGTGGGAAATTTTTGGATGGGCCGAGCGCATATCACTGCATCTGGAGGTTTCAATTGCAATGCTTCTCTCATGATGACGGGAGCGGAAGTTTCCTTTATTTGCCTGCCATTCATGCATCCACACTCAGCGCGGTTTTGGCCTGCTACATTTGCTGTAATTGCCGGTGGATTTGTGGCCTCCTTTAGCTTTGGCGTGGGTTTGGCAACCTGGCCGGTGCTACTTCTTTTGGCTTGGTCGCTTCGTTTGCCATGGCGCAGCTTTGTGCTGATAACCGTCGCTGCCGTCGCCGCTGCCATCGTCTTCCTTTTGCTGCCTCCTCATGTCCGAGGCCCTGCAGGCTTGCGTACCCTCGGCATTTCTGTCGCAACACCCACGCTCGAGCTCTCGTATTTGTGTTGGCTGTTGAGCGCCCCAATTTTTAACGCGGCATTTTATTGGCGTGTGCCAGGTTCTACCGGAATCCTTCCCTCATTCTTCGCGCTAATGTTTGGCATGGTCGCGCTAGTGGTCGCCGGGCGTGAAATTGTTTGCACAGTAATCCGCCGCGATCTCGCTAGGAGTACTCTTGGACTTATTGGGTTAGCGTTAATTGCTTTTAACCTCACTGCGATGGCACTTATCGTCTTTGGTCGATCGGACCACTTTGGTACGATGCCCTTCGAACTCTTCGCCCCGCGTTATTTTTTCCATAGCACCCTCTTCTGGATGGGTCTGCTCCTGGTGGCGATTCAGCGTGGTGGATCGACGTCGTGGGTGCGGTGGCCAGTTTACCTTCTTGTTCTCGCTGTTTCGCTTTTAGCTCTTCCATCCCACTACAAGGACGGTATCCGTTGGAGACAGGTCAAAGACCGGGCAGAGGCTGCTGCGACTAGCCTGGTCAATGGGGTTCGAGATGACCAACAAACACGTATCCTATCTCCCGCGGAAGGTATGGACTGGATTTATCGTGTGGCCGAGCAATTGAAACAAAGCCGTTTAGACATGTTCGCAGAGGGTCTGCAGGATTGGATTGGCCTTACCGAATCAACTTTATTCAACGGGCGACATAGGCCGGAAGGACTGAGAGGTAGGTGCCGGATTACCGGCACAGTTCCCTCCGACCATGGTGAACCGGCCGCACGAATCGCTGGCGTGGCATGGACGAAGAGAAAGACAGTTCCGAAGAACCTGGTCATTATTAATCCCGCTGGAATCGTTTGCGGAGTCGCCCGTGCGTCGGCGAATCCTTCATTCACGAACCGGATATTCTATCTTAACAAATTTGCAAGAAACATGGGGTTTCTTGGATACATAAGGAATTACGATCCGACACTGCAATACACGATTCGTAGCGCGGACGGCGGAGCGCTTTCAGACGAAAAAATTCTGGTGCCGCCCGCAAGTAGTCCTCCCGACTCCCAGTGAAAATTTTGTTCTGATCCTCAGGCTACGTTTTCCGAGCCACTGCCAGCAGTGAAGTGCCGATGGGTAGCCGCCAGCGACGTCGAATCGCAGCGCTCTCCCAACGAAGAATGAGCTTAAGCAATTCATTGACGACCGGCACGATCGTCAATTCATTCCCAGCCTTTACGACGGCGTCCTCTCGACCGATCTCACGCCCGCGACCACTCGCGCGCCGGACGAGCCAAAGGATCGGAAACAAGCCCATCATGAATTCCGTTACGTATTCTACCTCGAACTCGCTGTCTCGGAGAACCTGTTCCAGCTGCGTGGCTGTGTAACGGCGATAATGACGAGATGCAACGTCAAAATAACTCCAAAGCGACATATGAGCAGGAACTGTGAGGATCAGCGTCCCCCCAGGTTTTAAAATTCGATTTATTCCGCGCAAAACCGCTCGGTCGTCCGCCAGGTGTTCTAATACATCAAATGTTCCAACCACATCAGCTTCGCCGACGATGGTCGGTTCGTTAAGGTCGCCTACGACAACGGGGCACAAAGCCGTTTTTTCAGCGAACGCGACGGCTTCGGGAAATACATCGATCCCACTTACGTTACCTTGCTCGCATACTCGAACCATTTCACGGAGAACCATACCAGTCCCGCAACCCGCTTCGACAAAACGATAGCCGGGCCGAAGTCCGCTAACGACCTGCCTCGCGATACAAGTTATGATTCGACTCCGCGCGTAAAACCAGAAATGTTTCTCTTCGACAGCCGCGATTTTCGCAAAAAATCGCGGATCGTAGCTAGCCGTCTCTGTCATGCCATCGAAGCACGTCGCGTGCGAACATCCTTTGTTACAAAGCTACAGATCGAATCCACGATTCGTGCTTGTTCGGAATCCGCAAGCGAGTAGAAGAATGGCAAGCGTAATAACCGCGCGCTCACATCTTCTGTAACTGGGCAGTCCCCTTCTTTCCCGCCCCACTGTCTCCCGAATTCCGATAGATGCAGCGGCAAATAATGGAACACTGCCAGGATTCCATGCGAGCGGAGGTGGCTAATCAAAGCCTGTCGATCCTCCAGCGAAGGCAGTAACAAGTAGAACATGTGATAGGCTTGGTCACAGTAAGTCGGGGTAAAGG
>QHOR01000199.1 GCA_003219395.1 Verrucomicrobiota bacterium
CACCCTTGGTTGTGCGCAAGTGATTGATACACCGGCAGGCCGCGCGAATCGGATCGCGGAGCGGCGGCTTTGCGCCAAGCCCAAGCAAGCCATCAAGAATAATCAGCGGGGCTGCGGTGCCCAGATACGCTTCTGCCGCCATCGCTTCCTGAGCGGCGGACAAGTGTTCAGCCGCCTGTTCCAAAACTTCGATAATCATCACGCCGACATCACTCCCGCCGCCGCGCGAAGGCGTTCCGGCTGGACTGTCGAGTGGTCTGCGGCGCAAGCTGTCAAGCTTCTTGCGCACGAGATCGCTGCAATCGGCTTCCTGAAAAGCAAGACGTACTTCGATTTTCCATCCGACGCGCTGTAAGCATTCAGCGGCAACCAGCGCATCACCGGCATTATGACCTTTTCCGGCGAACACAATGCACTTGCCGGGTTCCCTGAAAAATGTAGCGACAGTTTTTGCAACGCCAGCGCCAGCCTTGTCCATCAGGGCTTCGACTTCTACGCCGCGCGCGAACGCGGCTTCTTCCGCCGCCCGCATCTGCGCCGAAGTCAGAATCGGCAGGTTCAAATTATCCCTCCTGATCTTTAGAGGCCGCTTTTGTCTTTGACTCGGCTGGTTTCGAAGAGCTTTTCTTCCGCCGCGCGCTTTTTTTGTGAGAGCGCTTGGACCGGTGGCGTTCAGATTTCGCCACTTTGGTTTGATCGATGTACGGTTGCAACGGGATGCTTTCGCCTGTTGCCACTCGCGTTGTCGTTAACGCGTTCGAGACGGAGTTACGGCCGCGGACACCGGCTGCGATTTCGTCCGCAAGTTTTTGACGATAAGAAGCGTTTTGCGCGTACGCGGCCTCGGTTGGGTTAGTCAGGAAGCCGCATTCCACCAGCACAGCCGGAATATTGGTTTTTCGCAATACGTAGTAACCGCGCCGCCGTACCCCGCGATTGGAGGAAGGCGCGCCGCCTGCGACAAAATAGTGAATTGCAGAAGCGAGTGGCAGGCTTTCGCGACTATAGAAATATGTTTCTATGCCGCCCGCGCCCATTCGTTTTGCCGAGTTGAAATGGATACATACAAAAAGCGCGTCGGGGTAGGAGTTGGCAATTGCTACTCGCCCACCCAGCGAAACGAATACATCGCTATCCCGGGTCATCACGACGCGATACCCGCTGGCGGCGAGAACGCGTTTGAGGCGTTGTGCCACATCCAGGGTCATATCCTTTTCTGCAATCCGCTGACCTGGGATTCCACCACGGTCATGACCGCCATGTCCGGCGTCAATCACCACCGTGGTGACCGAGCCGCTGTCTTGAGAAGCGCGCTTGGCCTGAGCCGTAGAGAAAATCCCACCAGCGCGGCTAGTAAACTGGCGGCAAACAGATGGTGTCGGCAGGATCGTATCAGCATCACTGATCGTCTTTTGCGGGTTGGGGCGGACGAGCCGATAGCTTCGGCGCCGTGCCACGCGAGGTTTGCGCGGCCGGTGATTGAATCGTGCCGCCGCGCACCGCCACGTCGCCATTGGCGACACGAACCAGGCGCGGACGGGTTTTGGTTTCCATAAACGAGGAGTGTGCCAGGAGTTCGCCATTCAACCCGACGCGCGAATATGCCCAGGCGCGTGGTGCGGAACAGTGTAGAACATGCAATTGATTTGCGTGATCGATCTCCGCCTGTGGTTCTTCAAAGGCGATGGCGCGGCCTAACGAATAGGTCGCATACACAACTCCACTGTCCTTGTCCTGCACACGCACGTACAAAGAAGTATGGTCTGGAAAGCGGTTGGTGAGGAGCGAGTATGTGCGCGTGTTGCCAGGAGCTCCAACGCCATCGGGAATACCGACTGTTTGCTGCCAGATCGGCCGCGCATCGGTTACTTCAAAAACCCGCGTCGGCGAATAAAAGAACTTCCCGAGGTCGGCAAAATAAACATTCGTCCGTACATGATAAGTGCCGAACTCGTGCACGGGATAAAGTGGGGTCAGATTAATCTGATGAGTTACCCTTTGTCCGGCTTCAATCTTCAAAGGCCCCTGGGCGTTTTCTGCACTGACAGGCGCGATAGGCTGACCTTCACTTCCAGTTATTTCAAATCCAAGCCATGATTGCGCGTCGGCGTTGTGAAGGTCGATGTCGCGTCCGGCGAGATTCGTGATGCTTAACGTTGCTACGACAGGTTCGTAAGCGATGTACTGCAATCGTTTGAATTTTAGATCCACTTGGATTTGGGCGTCCGCTTTCGCAGCGATGAAGAAGACACATGCAACGCACAGAACATATCTCATTCTACGTCTCACTGACGAAGGAATGACGAAGCCGGAAGCGCTCGGACAAGACCGTGCCGGCGTGCTGGAGGAGGACCGCAAAAAACAAATGACGGACGCCAAGGCAAACATGTTCATGTCGGCGTCTCGTTGCGACAGTCGTGCTTTGACATTATTTCGTCATTCGTGATTCTGGAGAGCCCTTCCGCGTTGAACCGATCAACTTTGCTTAGTTCAGGCGCCCACCAGATCCCAAAATACCATGGCCTCATTGTCCCGAGCTAGTCTCGGCTGCAGGAAAAAGCTGTAAAAGGCGCGACGGTTCTGGTTCTGCCTGGACGGCCTGCAATTTATCATCGTAATAAATTCGAATCCTGTAGCCGAGATATTTTCGCTTTCCAGTATCTGGCGCGGAACTTTTGGCGCCTCTGCTTCTTTGTCCCGGTCGAACCGTCGCCGCCGCGTCAGAAAGCGATGACTCCGGCGACACGAGTCCTATTTTTGGGCGGAGATAAGTGACCGATAGCACTTCCGGCTCGGTGTCGGCCCAATCGTGCTTTGGCGTCAGCCATTCGTAATTTACGTCCGCGTCGGTGAGCTTCACATCTTTGTCTCCAACGGTGTCATAAAATTCCACCAGGATCTTTACTTTGGTGTGATCAATCGTTGCCCCTGACTGTTTTTTTATGCCGATCCGTACCGCGAGGTTAGTCTCGGCGTCTGGATCGGGCGTCTCGACAGCTTTGACTTCCGTAATGCCCATCACGGAACCTTCCGGCTTGCCGGCCACATTCCTCTGGGACGGCGCATCGGGCGGCGCATTTGCCGTGCTGGCGTCTGTTGTAGCCGGGGTTGGCACGCCTAACTTCAGGCGCTGCTCGGCCAACTCATACGCTTCACCAGCCGAGGGGCCCATCTCGTGTAGTCTCCGCCACACTTCGTTGGACTTGTCGTAAACCTGCATGGAATCATAAGTCTTGGCTATTTCCTCAAGCACCGTGACGTTGCTCGGTTCGCTGTCCAACGCTTCTTGGAACCGGGCCAGGGCGTTTGTTGTGTCGCCACGATTCCGGAGCTGGGTACCTTCTCGTAACAGTTGATCAACAAGCGACGGAGCAGGCGTCTGCGGTTTTGCTTCGGGTGACGGAGCGGTTTGTGCCGCCGGCGGTGCCATTGCGGGTGTTGAAACGGGAGGAGCGATCGGTCGTACGGCGCTTGTCGCGACTACTTGCGCCGTTCGCGCAGCCCGAGTCCGACCGACATAATAGGAGCTGGCAGCGAAGATTTCCGCCATCGCCACGATGGCAATCAAGCCGAGCGCGACGTTAAAGCTTGGATCGACTTGCGTAGCCCGTGAAAGAAGAGTCCGCATGCAGCAATAAACCCCATTTCTGTAAGCGAGCCCTCGCCAAGCTGTCAACTCGGGCGTCCGGCCTGTTAGACTCTCGAACGATTGAATCGTTAGATAGAAATAGTCGTTTTAGCCCGCCTGCGGCGGTTAAGATTTTTAACGAAATGCCCGCACTAGCGAGAAATATCGTCCTGGCTGAGCATTTTGAATCCTTCACCCATAAGCACTGAAGAGGCGCACTCGGTATCGTCCACGTGCAGAGCAATCGCTGCAAACCCGCGCGGACGAATGAGCAGGGGATAAGCGAAATGGACGTTCACCTCAGCCATGACCAGCGCGGCAAGCAGTTTCACTAGTTGTGATGCCACTTCTCGAATTTCTACGACCACGACTTCGCAAACCCCGAATGGCACGTTTTTTTCCCGGAACAACCTCTCCACCCGGGCCGGATCACTGGCGATGATCCGAGCGATGGCTGAATCGGTCGATTCGGATACGCTCAGCGCGACGGCATGAGTGCTCTGAGTGCTCAGCAGTTTCACGACGTCGAGCATAGCCCCCACCTTGTTCGGAAGAAAAACAGAGAACTGCTTAACGAGCGGTCCCTCAATTTTCGAAGTTGTTTCGGGTAAATTTGAAGTCATTTCGGTAGCGGCACCCTGCCGGAACATTCAAGCCGCATTAGGCAAACTATCTCATTCTCCGTCTTTGATTGGCAAACCAATATTCGTGAACGGTTGAAGCGTTAAAGGGTCCAAAGTGCTTTCGCACTTCGCGCGCCGCTTCAACGTCTTAACTCTTCAGCGCCTAGAATCTGATTCTGGCTGTTCATTTCGCCCGACGTCAATATACTGCCGCAATGATTTCGGGAGCGCATTTTCTACTCTACAGCAAAGATCCTGAAGCCGATCGTGCGTTCTTTAAAACTGTGCTGGAATTTCCGTCAGTGGATCTTGGCGACGACTGGCTGATATTTGCATTGCCGCCTGCCGAACTAGCGGTCCATCCTGGTGATGGCGAATTTGTGCAGATGCATGCAGAACATCCCATGTTAGGCGGCCTTCTCTATCTCATGTGCGACGATTTGGGCAGCCTTATCGGCTTATTGAAAAGTAACGGTGTGTCCTGTGCGAAACCAGTGGAAGCCGATTGGGGGATCAGCACGAGTGTTCGGTTGCCGAGCGGCGGCGAGATCGGTCTTTATCAACCGACTCACCGCACGATGATTCAAGCACATTCAACGTGAAACCAGGCGAGGTTTCGGTTCCAAACTTCGCAAGCTTAGATTGAGCTTCGATGGATGAAGAGAATGAGTTAATCGCGCTACGGCGCAAAAAACTCGACGCCCTTCGTGCGAAAGGGATCGAGCCATTCGGCGGCGGCTTCGACGTAACGGGATCGATTGCGGAGGTACACGGAAAGTTTGCGGAAGGCGAGACGCTGCGCGCAGCCGGCCGCATTACGGCGCATCGTGACATGGGTAAAAGTCATTTCCTCGATCTGCGCGACGCAACGGGACGCATTCAAATCTACATTCATGCGAAAGAGGTTGGGCCGGAATTGATCGAGCTGTTTCGGTTACTCGATCTTGGCGATTTCATCGGCGTGGAGGGAAGCTGTTTTGTCACCAAAAGCGGCGAACCGACATTGAAAGTGCGCACCTTCCAATTACTGGCCAAAGCTTTGCGGCCGCTGCCTGAGAAATGGCACGGACTACAGGACATCGAGGCGCGGTACCGGCAACGTTATCTCGACCTGGTTACGAATGAACGGTCCCGCGCGATCTTCCAAAAACGTATCGTTATTCTCCGAGAAACGAGGCGGTTTTTAGAGGATCGCGGCTTTGTGGAAGTGGAAACACCGATTTTGCAGACAATCCCGGGAGGTGCGGCGGCCGAACCGTTCAAAACACATCACAAGGCGCTCGGCATCGATCTTTATCTGCGCATTGCCTTGGAGCTCTATCTGAAACGTTTACTCGTCGGTGGACTCAACAAGGTGTTCGAAATCAATCGAAACTTCCGCAATGAGGGTATTTCCAGAAAACATAATCCGGAATTCACAATGCTTGAGGCGTATTGGGCGTATGCCGATTTTGAAAAAATTGCGAATCTCACTGAAGAGCTGATTTGTTCTCTCGCCGGGAAGATCTGCGGTTCCCTAACCATCGAGCATCGCGATTCCGAGGAAAAAGTCGTTCGTACGATCAACCTGAAACGGCCCTGGCGTCGGGCACGGTATCACGACGTGATCCGAGAAGTTGCGGGAGACGATTGGTTCGATCTCTCCGGCGAACAACGACGTGATCGGGCCACGAACGATTTCAAACTGGAAATCCTGCCGCAACTTGCAGATTTCGAAGTCACCCAACATGTGTTCGAAAAACTTGTTGAAGAGAAGACGATCGACCCGCTCTTCGTCACTCATTGTCCGAAAGAGTTGGTGCCGCTGGCAAAACAAAACACAGCAGACGAGTCCGTGGTTGATGTTTTCGAACTGATTATTAATGCGGCGGAGATTGCGCCCGGCTACAGCGAGTTGAACGATCCAATTGTGCAGCGCCAGCGGCTCGTTGAACAGGCCGGTGAAGAGAAACAGAAGATCGACGAGGAATTTCTTCTCGCACTTGAGCACGGAATGCCACCGGCGGGCGGTGTTGGCATCGGAATCGATCGACTCACCATGCTGCTCACCGGAGCAGAGTCGATTCGTGACGTAATCCTTTTTCCACTGCTGCGGCCGAAGAAGCTGTAGCTGTCCTTTTGTAAGCGACCTTATCGATTACCGCGTCAGCACGCCGCTACGGGCAACAAGCGGCCAGAGCCATAGCCAAGCTCAAGTGCGTTCCAAATCAAAAGTGACCTTTGCGTTGATGCGATAGTTTGTGACTTTGCCGTTGTCCACTTCAGCGGTGAATTCCTTAACATAAATCGAGCGAACGTTCCGCAGTGTCTTCGAAGCTTCCTCCACCGCGCCCTGTGCGGCATCCTCCCAGCTCGTCGGCGATTGGGACATGAGTTCGATAACTTTAACAACTTTGGCCATGGTGATGTATTCTCCTTTCTCTATTTATCGCAGACGGCGCGCAACCCGCGCGTTTTTTGCTCTCTCATTCGGCTCGTCGTGGTTTAGCGCTTGAACAGTTTTAGGTCACACCGGTGATATAAAATTGTCGTCGTGGGGTTTGTCCACCACCGGCAAACAGCTTTCATAGGTTCGCCGTCATGATGGCGATCGTCCGGCAGGTGAAGGGGTTTGATTCTGCGAATGCGGAGTTGCTACGACGAGCGCAATTCCGCCCAGCACAGCAATGGAAGCGAGTACATAACGAAGCGTAATTGGCTCACTGAGCACCAGCATGCCGCCAGTGGCAGCCAGCACCGGAACGCTGAGTTGAACAGTGGCGGCGCTGGCAGATGTCAGCCCGGATAGCGCACTGTACCAAATTACATAACCAAGACCGGAGGTAACCACGCCCGATATTACGGCGTAGCTGATTCCCTCTAAGGTGTAATTTGCCCAGGGAGCGAAAATGATGCTGAGAGCAGCGGCGAATGGAACCGCGCGAAGAAAATTTCCCGCTGTGACGTTTGCCGAATTCCCTTTTCCTTTACCGCGCAGTGAATAAACACCCCAGGCGACACCGGCTCCGATCATCAGGATCGAACCAACTAGCGGCGGCGCGGAAAGTCCCGGGAATACGAGCGCGACGAGTCCAATGACCGCGACCACGAAGCCTACAATTTGCGTCGCGTTTAAGCGCTCGCCTTTGTGCAGCCCCCAGAGGATCATCGTACCCTGAACCGCTCCGAACAAAAGCAGGGCGCCGGTGCCGGCCGAAAGAGATGTATAGGCGAACGAAAAACCGGCCGCGTAACCGAATAGCGCGACCGCTGAAATCCAGTTGCCGTATCGAAATATGGAGTGCTCCCTAGCACGTGCCGGATGCGAAAAGCTGTCGACTAGGGGATTAGCCGTTGTATGGGCTGTCAGCATCTTTCGAACGCTCAAGACGATCCAGAGCGCCAGGGCTCCGGATAAAATACGAACAAACGTGAAAGTGGCGGGATCAATACTGCTTCTCTTCAAAGCCGCTCGGCACAAAAGCGAATTGCTCGCGAAGGCAATCATCGCTAGCAGCGTGAGAATGAAAATTCGCGCAGTACTCACAAAGGGAGATTCCGATTGCAATCTTGAGCACAACGGGCAAGCAACATCCTGAAACGAGTCACATTCGCCTTGGCACAATCACCATCACTAGCTTTGTCGCATCCGCCTCTCCCTGACGTGCAACAGGATGAGGTGAGGGTGCACCGAGCATCACTCATGCTCGGCGCCCGTTCACGACGCGCCATTTCCGGTGCCGCGCAATCCAGTCTTTACTCGATCTTTTCCCAAAACCCGCGGCGATTCGGAATATTTGGGAAAACAAGTTGGCCTTGGTAAAACGTGAACGGGTTGGAGCGGTCGTTGCCGCCGAACGACAACGTGAGCGTTTTACCTTCAACACTCCAATGGCCTGTCACCGGCTCTCTGCGCTCGTAGGCGGTGACGGTCCAGTTTTCAACCGTCCCATTAGAGTAAAGAACGAGATGCTCGTCTATTGGACCCGTGTAGCCGATTGTTGTTTTTCGCCAATGGCCGGTTAATAAGGGCGCGTTTTGCGAAGAGGATCCGGTTGATTCTTGAAATGTGATGATCCCTGAGTCGGCTGCCTCGATGGAGAAAGCGGCGAATGCCAAAGCAGCACAGCACGCGAGCCAGGTGATTTTTCGAAAAAAATATTGTGTTGTCATGGGGACCTCCGCGCCGAGTCTGACAAGATGACCAACCTGTGACAACTCTATTCCCGTTTTGTTGCGCGATGCTGAACTCGAACCGATCTTTCGTTAAGTAATTTGAAACTTCCCACAATCATAGAGCGAGGACGATTTCGTTCACCGGCTCCTGCACCGCAGGCGCTGGCATGGGACGGCGGCCAACTATGGATGGGTTCGCGAGATCTCAGACGAATCTATGCGATCGATCCGCAAAGATGGAAAGTGCTCGAAGAGAAAGCACCGCCTGGCATTCCATGGGCAGCCGTCGCAACGAACGGCACGCTCTGTTTTACGATCGGGGAAGGCCCAAATGATGATCGGTATCTTCGCCGGTTCGTCCCTCACGTCGGTTTTTCCGAGACTGACCGGATCTCCTGTCCGGAGTTTACGGGTTCATACCTCAGCTACGACGGCGAACATTTGTACCTGAGTCAATGGTACAAACATCGTATTCTGAAGCTGGACACGAACGGGAATATCATGCGCGTGATCGAGATCGCTGCCGAGATTTCCGGCCACGCGTTTGTTGATCGAATGATCTATGTTGTGCGCGGAACCGAGCAGAACGGTGAGAGCTGGACCATCGCGCGACTCGATCCGCGAGAGGAAAAGCCTGAGATCAAAGACATCGCGGTCGTGCCGTTTGCGTGCCGTTCTCTGACTTTCGATGGCGAACTGTTTTGGTCGAATTATCGCGCAGAGGATAGCATCATCTGCTTTGTTCTTCCGAGTTGAAACACGGATGTGACTGGCAGGCCAACGCTAAGCCGTGTGATTGTGTAAGCGATGTTTGTTGGCCGATGATCATAGAGCTCAGGCAAT
>QHOR01000200.1:0-1858 GCA_003219395.1 Verrucomicrobiota bacterium
GGAGAATTCTTATGAAACGAACGCTCTTTATAGCCGTCCTGGGCCTTACAGCAACGTCTATTGCCATAGGGCAAAAGCAGAGCGGAAGCAAAGATCAAGGAAGCAGCGTCGAGCAGGCAATAAGACAACTGGATAATGAACGCATTCAAGCGCAGATCGGTGCTGATGCGGTGGCCCTTGATCGCATCTACGCGGACGATTTTATCGGGGTAGGACCAAGCGGCACAGTGCGAACCAAGCCACAGGTGATTTCGGATTTCACGTCGGGTGATTTGAAATTTCAGTCTATCACCACCGACGAGGTTCAGGTGCGCGTCTACGAAAACACGGCCGTGGAGACTGGCCTCTCAACGATGGTTGGCCAAGACAAAGGCAAAGCGGTTCCGCGAGATACTCGGTTTACGAGGGTATGGGTAAAGCAGCAAGGACGCTGGCGGTTGGTTGCCAACCACTACTCGTTACGGATTGCGCAGCAATAACGTAGTGTCGCTACGCCGATGAAAATATCCCGGCTGCTTGTAATCACATGTTCCTTGATCGCGGCGTTTTTACCTCTAGGAGCGGCGGACGAAAAGAAGCCGCGCCCCGCCCGCTGGGAAACACAGTCAACCGAGATGCGCGCTCTCCGAGCTGACTTCGAGAAAGCTACCGCAGCGTTTCATCAGGCGCTCAGGAGGAATGACTCCGAAGGCATCTTCGCCCACGTGGCCGGAGATGTGCTAATGATGCCGCCCAATGAGGCGCCGATCCGCGGCAAACCCGCGATGCAGACCTGGTATCGTACCTTTCTATCTGCGTTCCGGACCACCACATTCGTTTTGACGGATCGAGAAGTTACCGTCAGCGACAGTTGGGCGACGGAGCTCGGCCAGTACGAGTGGGGACTTCAGCCGACGGCTGGGGGCGACCCCGTCGTTGACAAAGGTAATTACATCCAGATTTGGAAGCGTGGGCCTGATAGCAGCTGGTTGTTCTTTCGTAAGATCTGGAACAGCTCGACTCCATCGGCCTCGCCAGCCAACAAGTAAAAGACCTAACCAAGCGATGGAGCGAACAGCTGGTCGTTGTAGAGAAAGCCGGGGTCAAGAGATGACAGTTGAGCGTAAAGCAAAGCTTGCCGAAATTTACCCGCCGCGGCGAGCCAGCGGTGGCTCAGCTCCGGTCTCGTTAGACCTAGAAGCTCCTCTAAAAGAAGACACGAAATTCACAGTCCAAAGTGTTGTGACGGCATTTCTCTTTGCCGTATGCGCAATCGCAGCCACCAGCTACGCGGCCGACGACGCAACCGCACCGGACGGGATTGAAAGTGCAGTGGGCGCTGCTATACGGCCGGTGATGGCAAAATACAATATTCCCGGCATGGCAGTCAGCGTTACTGTTGCGGACAGGCTCTATGTGTATAGCTACGGCGTGGCGTCAATCGAAACGCGCAAACCTGTCACGCGTGACACATTGTTTGAAATCGGATCGATAACGAAGACATTCACGGCGACGCTGGCGTGTTACGCACAAGTTTGCGGCTATCTTTCCCTCTCAGACACAACGAGTAAGTATCTTCCGTCCCTGCAAGATACTAAGTTTGGCGAGGTAAGTCTTCTCAACCTCGGGACGCATACGCCTGGAGGGCTTCCTTTGCAGGTGCCTGATAAGATCGGAAACAACGATCAATTGATGCAGTATTTCAAAGACTGGCGACCTATTTATCAACCGGGAACATATCGAACTTATGCCAATCCCGGTATCGGAATACTGGGGTTAATCACCGCGAAGAGCATGGGAGAGGATTTTGCCGGCCTAATGGACCACCGTCTATTTCCTGCACTCGGTATGAACAGCACCTATATTAACATTCCGGAAG
>QHOR01000200.1:1880-8970 GCA_003219395.1 Verrucomicrobiota bacterium
AAGCCAAAATGGCGGATTACGCGCAGGGCTACATGAAGGAGGGTACTCCGATCCGAATGGCGAGCGGCGTGCTCTCTTCTGAAACATACGGCGTCAGGACGACGGCCGCCGAGCTGATTCGTTTTGTGCAGGCCAACATCAATCCGGTCGGATTGGACGAGAAGCTCCAGCGCGCGATCACAGCAACACACACTGGCTACTTTAAGGCGGGGCCGATGACTCAGGACCTGATATGGGAACAATATCCGTTTCCAGTTGCCTTGAAGACGCTGCTGGAAGGGAACTCGCCGGAAATGATCTTCAATGCGACTCCGGTTACGCGATTGAATCCGCCTGAGCAACCACACGATGATGTTTGGATCAACAAGACCGGCTCAACCAATGGCTTCGGGGCATACGTAGCATTTATTCCGGAGAAGCGGCTGGGGATCGTCATTCTGGGTAACAAGAGTTATCCGATCGCTGATAGAGTAACTGCTGCATATCAAATCCTGATGTCACTTGCTGATGGAAAAGGTGGAAATGGTAAATTGCGCTAGAGTTATTCGCATGCTTGCGTCTGAACCAGGCGATGCAGCAAATCAGCACTTTGCGAATGCCATGGGCCCTGGAAAACCTCTTCAAATGCTGGGCCGCTGGTCTTGAGAGTGGTTGGATTCTTCGTTACGCGGTCCATTTTGGCTTCCGCTTTTCGTTAAAGGCGGCAATGCCTTCGCGCGCCTCTTCCGATTCGCGCGCTTGCATGTGATATTTCAGCGCAAGATCGACATCTTGTTTCACCGAGCTGGACCAAAGTTCTTCTATCAATCGCTTCGTTTGGGCCAGCGCGCCGGGCGCGCCTTGCAACACTGACTGGGCGAACTCTTGTGCTTCGTTCATCAAATCAGCTGGCGCGACAACACGATTCACAAGACCGATTTCCTTTGCCCGATCCGCGTCGATTAAGTCAGAACCCAACAAAAGCTCGCGCATGTTTCGTTCGCCTACCTGCCGGCGAAGGAAAGTCATCACCAACCCGGCGACGAGTCCACGGCGCACCTCGGGATAACCGATTTTCGTGCGTTCCGCTGCGACGACGTAATCGCATGCCGACATCATCCCGGCGCCGCCCGCGACCGCCGCACCATGAACCGCAGCAATCGTGATAAGCCGTGTTTGGCTGATGGCTATCAAAGTATTCGCGACCATCTCGGCCGTCGCATGTGCCTTGGTCTGGTCGGCTGCTTCCTTCAAATCCAGCCCCGTGCAAAATGCGGCGCCCGCTCCGCGCAAAATGAGCACGCGTTCCTGCGGCTGATCGGACGCGATCTTGATCGCCGCGTTTAGTTCAGTCAGGAGCTCAATCGTCAGGGCATTACGACGTTCGGGTCGATTGAGCGTAACAACAGTGATTTGCGGAGCTTGTTTTTCGATGAGAACGACAGGCATACACTCGTTAAAACGTTGAAGAGTTGAACGGTTAAGGCGGTAATCCGTTGATTGCTAAGTGGCTAGACTTGGATAACACCAGTGTGAAAGCTTCCTTGGGGTTTCGAGCGCGTGACGTACTGCAACAAACGAATCAGAACGTCGCGGGTTTCTTGCGGCTGAATAATCGCATCCACCCAGCCGCGTGCCGCACCGTAGCGGATGTCGGTTTGCTCCTCATAACTCTGCTTCACTTTTACACGGAGCTCTTCCAATTCCTCGTGTGTCGCTTTTTTGTCCCCTCGCTCCCGTGCGCGAGCGAGAATGGCAAAGACAGTATCCGACGCCTGAGCTGCACCCATCACGGCGTACCGGGCAGTAGGCCAGGCGACAATGAACCGCGGATCGTACGCTTTGCCGCACATCGCGTAGTTACCAGCACCAAATGATCCGCCTACTACCACCGTGATCTTCGGCACGATGGAATTGCTCACTGCATTTACCAGCTTTGCACCACTGCGAATGATTCCGCTTTGTTCGGCGTCGCGACCTACCATGAACCCGGTGACATCCTGGAAAAAGACGATGGGCAAATTTGTTTGATTGCAGTCCATGATAAAACGAGCTGCCTTATCCGCGCTGTCGGCATAAATCACCCCACCCATTTGAATTCCCTCTTTTTTAGTTCTGACTTGCAAACGTTGGTTGGCTACGATTCCCACAGCTCGCCCACTAATGCGCGCGTAGGCAGTTACGATTGTCTTGCCGTAATCAGCCTTGTACTCATCGATAGAGCTTTCATCTATAACGGTTGCTAGTAGGTCGCGGGTGTCGTACTGCTTTTGCCCCTCAAAGCTAATCAGATCATAAACGGTATCCGGATTTTTCGCTGGTTTGTACGTTTTTGGTAGGGCGCGGCCGGTCCGAGCCGGACTGGCGTTTGCCGCGTCGCTGGCTGTCGCTTCAGGCAGCAATCCGACGAGAGAACGAAGACGTTTGAGACAGGATGGATCGTCTTTTTCAAAAAAATCCACCGTCCCGCTAATTTCGGCATGCATCTGCGCTCCACCTAGCTCTTCCTGATCGACGACCTGGCCGATAGCTGCCTTGACCAAAGAAGGACCGGCCAGATACAAGCCGCTCCCTTTTGTCATCAAAATTTTGTCGCAAAGGACCGGAAGATAGGCCCCACCCGCCACACAATTACCCATGATTGCAGCGAACTGCGGAATCCCTGCCGCTGAGATAACGGAGTTATTGCGAAAGATCCGACCGAAATCATCCTCATCTGGAAAAATTTCATCCTGCATCGGAAGGAACACGCCGGCAGAATCGACAAGGTAAATAATCGGAAGCGAGCATTCAAAGGCTATACGCTGAGCGCGAATGACTTTCTTTGTCGTTTGTGGAAAGAAAGCGCCCGCTTTCACGGTGGCGTCATTAGCAACAATCATACAGGGAACGCCCTCGACATTGCCTATGCCAGCAACTACTCCGGCTGCCGGAATGTTGCCCCATTGTTCGTACATCTTGTAAGCTGCCCAGAGGCCGATCTCGAAGAATGGCGACTCTTTGTCGAGCAACTGGGTGAGTCGTTCGCGCACTGGCAGCCTGTTCATCTTTCTCTGACGTTCCTGGCCGGCCTTGCCCCCACCCTCGCGGAGTACAGCCTCCTCCTTTGCAATTGCGGCGCAGTGAGCGCGTAGCAATTCACTAGTCGAGGATGCCGCTCTGTCAGACATGATGCGAACACGCTTAATCCGCGAAGGTGATCGAATCAAGCTGTAGTCGCGGATGTCGCAAAAGACAGCTGCGGGTTCCAGCAGCGTTCGCTAAACAGTGAAAAACCACGGATTACAGGGATACCGCAGATCAGGAAAGCACAGAATGTCAATGTCATCCGCGGAATCGAGGTCAACGGATGTTATTCAAGCCATTGCTTAGACGAACATCACAAACTGCAGGAACAATAACAGGAAATTAATCTTCTTAATCGAGCTAAGAGACCAGCGGAACTTCACTTCACAAAGTAAACGTGAAGATAGAGAGACAGCTGGGATTCGCTACGAAAATCCCTAAGCACGCGAATGTCAGTTATAGCAGAGCAACGCCGACCTTGCCAGATGTTCAACGTCTCTTTCGGAACCATGCCTTCCAGTACGCCCGACACAAATACGCCAACTGCGATCTAAGACGTACTTACCAGAAGAAGGAGGTGGCTACATGCAACCAAGACTCAAGCTTCGCTTTCTTCCTCGGCTTCGGCAGAGCTCCTGATGTTATCGCGCTGAAGCAAGTCTTCAAATGGCCGATAGAAGTTTGCATAGAACGGATAGGGCCGATCTGCGTTTGCAGGCAAATAGCGCCAATGTTTATACATCCACAGCCAGGGGGCCGGATTCTTGCGTACATACGGTTCAAACGAATTCCAACATGCCTGGGCGATTTGTTGATGAGTCATGCCAACTGTGTTGCTGATCTTCGGATGAAAGACAACCTTGTAACGCCCATTCGGCAGCGGCTCGCAATGCGCGGGAATGATTGGAACGCCGGCCCGCTGGTTCAACCAGGCATGCGCGGATGTCACGCTTGTTTTCAGTCCAAAGCAATCAATTGCCACTGCGCCCTGGCTTGGTGGTACGGTGAGATCAACCAGGAGCGCAGTGCGTCCTTTTCGTCGTAGCACCTTGTAAAGGCGCATGATGCCGCGATCGCGTGGAATAAGCTCGTGACCAGATTGCTCACGCAGTTTTTTGAAAATGGAATCGAGTGATGGGTTCTTAAATTCCTGTGAAATGATTGTGCCTTTGAGTCCCAGAAAAGCACTGGCCTGGCTAAGCCATTCGAAGTTGCTGTAGTGATAGCACGCGATGATGAAACTCCGTTCCGGGCTGGTGTCGCGCGCAGTTTCTTCGACGTTCTGCAGTTCGATATACCAAAGAAAGTTCAGTTCGGTCAAACGGGGGCTCCACAGCAAATCGATCATGGTCCGCGCGAAATGTTGAAATGATTCCCGGGCGATCTTGCGACGCTCACGGGCCGACAATTGATTACCAAATGCGACCTCCAGGTTGCTCAGCGCGACCTGGTGTCGGTGCCGATCGAGAAAGCTAAGCAGCGCCCCAGCTACCTGAGCAAGGCGATAGCAAGCCTTTCGCGAGCATAACGGGATTAGCTTTGTTGCCAGGAAAAGACCGGCCCACTCGAGACGGTATCGAATTCGCTTCCAGCGTGAGCGCATTTTTCTCACTTTGAATGACGAAGCACAAATGTCTAATGACGAAGGAATGACTCTGCCGGTGGTCGTGCACGCGGTCGCATCAGCGACGCACCCTCTCGATTATGATGACGACACGAGCTAGAGATCGCCGAGCGATCTCCTACCAACCCCGACCGGGATTGGCTACCGGCGGAAGGCCTTTGCGAAATTCTGCCTGCTGGCGTTCAGCTTCTCTCTGCTGGTCTGCCTCACGTGCCTGCTGCTCGGGACTCGGACCTGAACTACAGGCAGGTAGATATAGTAAGAACGCTGATGCGAGCAGAACAAGAAATGGGAGCTGTTTCATAGGGAGGATTCCATCATAGTCAGGCTGTCGAAGGCAGCAAGATACCAAGCGTGATTCATGAATCGTTACACCGTTACATCGGGTTTACGATTGAACGTTTTAAGGATTCAACGTGGCGATGGCCCTTGAATATTCGTGGTGTTTTCCGATGTCAATTTCAGACAGTCGCGCTCGAGCGTTTTTAGACGCTCAATGATGTCGTTTAACGCAAGTTCGTTTTTCAGATTTATTTGATAATCGATTTCCGCGCGAAGTCGATCCTTATGCGACTGCCGATTCTGCGACATCAAAATGATAGGCGCTTGAAGAATGGCGAGCATGTTAATCGCAGTGCTGAGCAATAAGTAGGGATAAGGGTCGAAGCCGACATAAACGTACAGCGCGCTATTTATCAGCACCCACATGCAAAAAAAGAGCACAGCGGCTGTTATGAATTTCCAACTGCCGCCAAACTCCGCGATAATGTCCGCTGCCCGGTCTGCCAGTGTACGCTGAGCCGCTTCCTCCACATTGACATTCCGCGTCACGCTATGACGCAAAAGCTCGTCAGTGCGGCGCAGGCGGTTGGCAAGCGCCGTGAGCATTTCCAGCGCGACGTCTGGGCTGGTGCGCATGAAGGAAAGAAAATGCTCGCGCGACAGTACAGCTAGCCGCGCATCCTCTGCGACGATTGCATCCGCCGACCGTCGTTGTCCATCGAGCAACGCCATCTCGCCAAAAAACTCGCCTCGGCCCAATTCGGCTAGCGTCAGGTTGCGTCCATCCGTGCCTTGCACGCAAATGTGGACTTTGCCCCGCTCGATTAAATACATTGCGTCCCCCTGGTCTCCCGTACGGAACAAAGGCGTTTGCGCTTTACAGTCGATACTTTCCAGCAGTTGACATAACTTCCCAGCCGTCTCGTCATCGAGCGATTCGAACAACGGCACATGGCGCAGCGTGTCGATGGTCATCCGCGGTCAGACAATAGCGATAAGATGCATTTGCGAGAAGCACGAACTGGCGAAAATGACGAAATCCGAAAGACGAATGACAAAATGCAGTCCTGCGGCGTCGCTCGTCCGATTTGCCATCCGAACTTCATTCGGCATTTGTCATTGGCCATTTCTTTTACATCGCGTCCCATCGGCAACGTCGCTGGCGCTTGGGGTTGAATTTCCACATCGGAGAAGTTACAACCGAAAGATGCTTCACCTCATTTGGTACCTCTTCGTCGGATTCCTCGCAGGTTGTGTCGCCAAGGCGTTGATGCACATGCATCTGTCGATCACGTGGACCATCGTGCTCGGCATGGTCGGGTCGATCATCGGCGGCGCCGTAACGCATCTGTTTTATCCGCCGAGCGCCGGAGGCAAATTTCACCTCGGAGGATTAATTGTATCCATCATTGGAGCGATTCTCGTTTTGTACGTTTGGCACAAGTTCAGATTGCAATTGCCGCGGGGGTAGGCTGACTCAAAATAGCAATCACCCGCTGCAGCGATTCTCAGCATCTCAAAAAATTACGATGATTGGCAGGGGCGATCGCCGGGCGCGCCGCGGCAAACCGAGGCCAAATTGACTTGGACCGGTTCGACTTTAGGTTGCGATTGCGCTCGCTCGCGCTTTGCGAATTGTGAAAAGCGTCCTCTTTGTCTGTACAGGAAATATCTGCCGCAGCCCAATTGCGGAAGGGCTTTTTCGCCGCATGATTGGCAACTTTACGCGGTCGAAGTCTGCGCCGATGCCGGGATCGATATTAGCAATCTGCGCAGTCAGCCACTGACCGCGGCGCTGGTCGATCGGACGACACACATCTTCGCCATGACAGGTGCGCACCTGGAAACAATTCAAACATTGTTTCCTCACGGCACCGAAAAATCATTTTTGCTTCGTGAATTCGAAGAGCCCGGAACCACGGTATGGCGCGACGTACCGGACCCGATCGGGCTTGGCCGCGAAGTATACGAACATTGCGCTCGCATCATCAACAACGCCCTGCCGAGCGTGCTCGCGTTTGTGGAACAGGGCGAGTTGGTGCGACCTGGTGCGACGCGCGCACGCGAGGTATCTTCTAATCCAATGGATCACCTTCCTCAGCGCATGGAGTCCGGCTTAACCGGATCAAAATCTCAACC
>QHOR01000201.1:0-427 GCA_003219395.1 Verrucomicrobiota bacterium
CGGACCAATTTGTCGCCGAGATCGCCTGAGGCTTCGGGATTCGGCCATTCTCCGGCTGTGCGCCGCTCGCCTTTCGCGGCCGCGATTTCTGCCCGATAAACATTCGCTTCAGGATTCCGCGCCCAAGCTTCGGCTACCAACTGGTCCAGAGAAATCGCATCGCTCGGGCAGCAAACAATCGGCACGAGCGCGATTGCGACGCTAATTGTGGTTAGAGCTTTCAACAGTTACAGCCCGCGCGACCTGGGCGGATGCTTTGCAGGACGCAAAGCAAGCTCCATAACCCGTTATGCCCGTCAATCGCCAAGCTATTATTTTTCAAAATGCGGGAGCACCGCCCTCCGACTTGTGCGTTAGCTTCAGGATCCGTCCCTCGGCAGGATCGATCAGGTATGCTGTTTCATCTTTACTTGCTACGACGCCGCGT
>QHOR01000201.1:514-7148 GCA_003219395.1 Verrucomicrobiota bacterium
TGTTATCCAAGCCAAGACCTGTTGTGATGGAGTCGGTCACTGTTCCATTAGAACCGGTGTCGATACTCACAACGTGATCCCCGCACGCGACGAAGAGAAACTTTCGCGCGTTATCGAAGGCTAGCCCTTGCAAATCGCTGCTGCCGGGATTCCATGCGGCGATTGTTTTGTGGGTGTGCACGTCAATTGCCACGGTTTTTCCCGCCTCCTCGATGTTTGTATAAAAAACCCCGTGCTGATTATCGACCGCATATCCTTCAGCCAGATTCTCCAATGGAATTTTCGTCTTCGGTTTGAGATGGTGCGGATCAGAAGCGTCGAGCACCTGGAGACATTTGGCTGGCGCATTATCACCTGTCTTAACGCGAAGCGTGACCCAGACTTCGTGCGTCGTCGCAACATAAACGACTCCGTCGGGAGTTACTGCGCGATCGGTTGAAATCGGGACGCATTCGCCGCGCGTAAGAGTCTTCGCATCAATCACGCAAACGGAGCCGTCGCCGCGGTTGCCGATGTAAATGACACCTTCGCCAATTGTCGCCGCAGTTGGCCCGACAGTGATCTTTCTTCCGAGTCGCTCGATTTCACCTGTTATAAATCCTGTGACCTGCCTGACAACGTCCGTTGCCTCATCGATTACGTCCACACTTCCAGTATTGCTCGCCGGTACCCACAATTTTCCTGTTGTGCGACCGTAAGCCACATAATCAAGAGCAACCGCTGCGGTCGCGCCGGGAAGTTTAATTGGTTTGAGTTCGTAATTTGTGTCGGCTCCGCGGATGCCTGAAACCCCAACGATTGGGATCAAAACGATCGCGGCGACCCTTGCAAATTTCGAATTAGGAGTCATTGAGTCTTTCTATTCCACCGAGTTCGCATCCCGCAACAGCATCGGACCGCGGGAAAAAGCAACTCAGCCTTAGGTCGGTCAAATTTCTGGTGAGCACACGGTACGACGCAATGTACTCTAATTTTCTCGCGAGTGGTCCATTGCGTAGGTTAGATTTTATTCATGCCGGCGTGGTTTTGGTATGCAGTTCTTGCGGCGGTGCTCTATGGCGCGCATCAAATCTTTACCCGCATGGCGGCGGATCACATCGGCGAGGGACTCGGCGGCTTTGTAGTCGAAGCAACTGCGGCGTTGTCGATCCTGGTTTATCTCGCGTTCCTCTCCATGGCAAGTCGGTGGGACCAAAAGTCGAGTCTGTCAGGCGTTATGTATTCCGTCCTCACTGGTGTCTGCGTCGGTGCAGGAACAATTGCATTTTTCCTGCTTTTTCAAAAAGGCGGTCCACTCTCTTCTGTTCCGGCCATTCTGGCTGGCGGCGCGGCGATCATGGTCATTGCTGGTATTTTGTTTTTCCACGAAACAGCTTCCTGGCAGCGGCTGCTTGGTATCGCGCTTGCGATTACCGGACTGTTTTTGCTTCGACGATAGCTATTCTTGCAGTGGCGAGCTGACTTCCAGCAGCCCACCAACCAAAAGCCCGCCTTTGATAGCGTTGGCCAATGCTTTAGCAGGCCCGCGTCCCCAGTAGTGGAAAAACATGGTGCGCGGTTCTTCGTGCGTCATGTGTTGATGAATTGCCACGATGTTGATCTTGTCCTTCAACAATGATTTCAAGACAGGTTGCAATTCGTCTTCCGTGACTGCGAAATCTCCATCCACGATGGCGTTATCGTCGGTTCCAGCAAAGGCAATCCACGTGTTCACGCCCATATCCTTGTTGATATTGGTGCCACCCATTTTTGCAGGGCGGCCGATCGTGAATTTCATCATTCCGTTATTGAACTCACCATTCATTCCAAAAATCTTATTGAGAGGCTCGGCGGAAATCGAATTTTTCTCAGGCAACGATTTTTCTCCGAAGGAATCTTTCGGTTGTGGATTGGACGCGCGAATTTCCTTTGTCCGGTCATAAACGTTTCGGATCGCGGCGGCCAGTTTGTCAGCCGTACCCTCGCCTTCGATATGCATAAAATAAACTTTCGGATGATCGAAGGAGAAATGATTGTGAAGTGCGGTCACGCTAAGCCCATTGTCCAGCGCGGCTGATATCGCGGCGCTCACTTCATCTTCAAATAGAACAGTGTCGCCCATTACCATGGCGCCATTCTGTGTGGCAGTGAACGCCGCCCACGTCCCCAAACCCATGAATGGAGGCAGCGCCCACCGATCGACAGTGACTTTTACATCATTGCGCGGGAACGTGACTTTATAAACTCGCTCTTTCTCGTTCATTTTTCCCTTGAGCCCCGTTAGTTCGTCGATGCGCGCCGTGTTGAGCTCGGCTGCCGCAGACACGTAAACGAAGGCGATCAAGGACAATGCTGTTGTAAAAATTTGCTTCATAATCGTACTGCGCGGGAGCATATCGCTGCCGGCGACCAGCAGCGACAGCCCCTCTCTCGTCGTGTTGTTATTCGCCTTTTTCTTTGTGCTCTTTGCTCTCGTCGTGTCGACTGACTACTTTGCCATCAGGAGTTAGTTCGACGCCGGTTTGTTTGCCGTTGTTGTCAATGACGGCTTCGTAGTTACTGCCCTCTTTCTCCCAGCGGACGATTGTTCCGCCTTTTGCTTCAGCTTGCGCAGCCTTTTGCACCACTGCCGGGACATCTGAAGCGTTGATCTTTTCCTCTCTTTCTTCGTCGGCCCAAAGCGCTGTCCAGGCGCTGAGCGTCAGGCCCGTGGCTACTGCTAGTGCTGGAACGATGTGTTTCATACGTTTCCTACTTTCTCGTTTGCGATAATGAGGCGCGTGGCGCCTCGGGTTTGTCGTCTTTCGCGCGAAGAGCCGCATTCACTCGAACGCGGATTCGGCTGCAAGTTCACTTTGCAAATAGACAAGCGATATCGCGTCATCGGCACTTAAGAAATCCTGAAGTTTTCTTCAGATTTTAAGTTCGATTCGGAAAATGCTGCCACGGTCCGAATTGCTTTCGAGAACAATTCGCCCGCCGTAGCGCTGGACGGCTTGTTTGGCGATTGCGAGGCCAAGGCCGGCGCCGCCTCGCGCGCGCGATCGCGCTTTATCAACACGAAAAAATCGCTCGAAAATTTTCTCTTGGTATTCGCCCGGTATGCCTGGACCGCTGTCTATCACTGAGATGTCGATCTTGCGCGCACTGCGCATCGCCGTGATTGAAATCTTTGAATCGGCCGGACCATGCTGGATTGCGTTGTGGACCAGATTTACCAGAGCCAAATGTAATAGTGTGCGGTCCGCTTGCACTGTGAGATCGTCATCGCTAGTCACCTCAATCGTTTGGCATTTTTCGTTCGCGAGGACTTCGAATTGATCGCGAACCTCATACAGCAACGTGGCGATGTTCACTTCCTCGCGCGCCGCATCCGCCTTCGTCGCGTCCATACGCGCAAGCGTGAGTAACGCGTCAACTAGATCCGTTAGCCGCTGCGCCTCCTCGAGCATGCTGCCGATCGTTTCGCGGAGCGCTGCCGGATCGTTGCCGTCGCGCAATGCCACCTCACCAACGGCGCGCAATGCCGTGAGCGGCGAGCGCAATTCATGCGAAGCGTCCGCGGTGAACCGCTGTAACTCGGCAAACGACGCTTCAAGTCGCACCAGTGTGTCGTTGAATACGGTGGCGAGACGGCCAAGCTCATCGTTGGGATTTGGATTAGGCAAGCGTTTCGAAAGCGATTCCGAACTAATCCGACGCGCCTGCCGTGCCATGGCATCGAGTGGTCGCAATGAACGGGTCGCAATCAGGTAACCGCCGATCGCCGCCAGCGCGACGGCAAGTGGAAAGCCGAGGGTCGATACTCTGATAATTTCTCCGAGGGTGCGTCGCATTTCCGTCTCATCGCGAAACACGCGGATGAGCACGCTTTGGCCTTCCACGCGGCCCGGTCCTTCCATTACGCGCACCAACAGATCGCGTCCGAGTTCGACCGTAGTAAGCTTGAGCGTGGATGCGCGCGGCGGCGGGAGCGGATTGTTGGTGCTCGCCGTTGAAACCGGCCAATGGCGCAGGAGTAATTCGCCGTCTTGCGACCAAACTTCGAACCACGTCGAGATCGGCGGAGATGTTTCATCGCCATGAGGACTATGCACATTCCACCGAGCACCTTCCTCGGCGTCGAGATCCACTTGCGCTTCGACCAGGTCGAAATCGCTGCGCAATTGTCGATCTATCTCCGCGCCTAACCGGTGTTCGATCACCTCGTAGACGAACCACGCGAATGCCAGTAACACCACCGCCGTCGCCGTCGCGTACCACAAAGCCAGCCGAAAACGAACGGAGCGCCGTTGCCACCAACTTTTCACGCCGCTGGCGCCTCCGCGCGCAAAACAAAACCGACGCCGCGCACGGTTTGGATTAGCTTCACGTCCTCACCATCGTCGAGCTTCCGGCGCAAATGCGCGAGATGAACATCGATTACATTATCAAGAGGCGTGGCTCGGTTCGGTTCTCGCCAAACTTCACGCGCAATCATCTGCCGCGTCACCGTCTCATTATGATGCTGCGCAAGAAACGCCAGCAGATCGAATTCACGCAGCGTTAGCGCGATCTCTCTCGATCCACGCACGACGCGACGCGTTTTCACATCAAGCGTGAGATCACCAATTTGCTGTCGCAGTGGATTTGCAGAATCGGCTCGACGCAGCAACGCTCGAACCCGAGCGAGCAATTCGGCGAATGCGAACGGCTTTACTAAATAATCATCCGCTCCAGCATTGAGCCCGAGGACGCGGTCCTCCACCGCATCGCGAGCAGTGAGCAACAACACCGGACTCTTGGAACCGCTTGAGCGGAGGGTCTTCAGCACCTCGATTCCGTCGCGTCCAGGCAGCAGCCAATCGAGGATGACGATGTCGAAGGTTTCGCGGCTAAGCAGAAAAAACCCCTCTTCACCTGTCTTCGCCGTCACGGCCTGAAAGCCTTCACTCCGGAGCCCGCTCGCGAGTGCGCGAACAGTCTTGGGATCATCTTCGATCAATAAGACCTTCACTCATTAACCGTAAGACTTACCCTCTTTTCGCGCCAAGGATGAGATTCTGAAGAAAACTTCAGGAGCGCGCGATGTGCCGCGTTCGTTAGTCTGGCTAAGAGCGACGATGAGGCCGACTTCAACAGCAAATGGTGTTTCCATTAGGCATCCCAGTTTCCGGGAGGCATTCCGATTCTGGCTCAAGCTCGGATTCATCTCCTTCGGCGGTCCGACCGGACAGATCGCGATCATGCAATCCGAGCTGGTCGAAAAGAAAAAATGGATCAGCCAGTCACGTTTCTTGCATGCACTGAACTTCTGCATGCTTCTTCCTGGTCCCGAAGCTCAACAGCTGGCCGTCTACATCGGCTGGCTTTTGCACAAGACCTGGGGCGGCATAGTCGCGGGATCACTTTTCGTGATCCCTTCGATCTTTGTCCTTTGGGCGCTGAGTTACATTTACGCCGCTTTCGGCAACATTCCGTGGATCGCGGCTATCTTTTACGGATTGAAACCAGCCGTCATGGCTATTGTGGCCGTGGCCGTCATTCGTATCGGACGCAAAGCACTCCGAAACGAAATCATGTGGATGCTCGCTGCTCTAGCGTTCATCGCGATTTTCGTTTTTCATATTCCGTTTCCAGTCATTATCCTGAGTGCCGGTGTAATTGGACTATTCGGCGGCCGATTTTGGAAAAACAAGTTTGACATTGTAGGCAGTCACAACGGCGCGGTTGACCAATCTGTGCTGAGCGACGCAGCTGAATCGCCCGAACATGCGCGATCATCCGTGGCGCGAGCAATTAAGTTGACCCTGATTTGGATTGCATTGTGGTTCGCGCCGACCGCGGCTGTCGGTTTGTGGAGAGGCTGGCAAAGCACGCTCTTTCAGGAGGGCCTGTTTTTCAGCAAGGCAGCGGTCGTAACTTTTGGCGGCGCGTATGCCGTGCTGCCTTACGTAACGCAGCAGGCGCTCTTTCATTTCGGCTGGCTAAAGCCCGGCCAGATGATGGACGGACTCGGTCTGGCCGAAACGACACCCGGTCCGCTAATCATGGTTTTGCAATTTGTTGGATTCATGGGCGCCTGGCAACACCCGGAAGGCTTGTCTCCGCTCTTGGCCGGCTCACTCGGTGCGCTCATCACTACGTGGGCCACTTTCACACCTTGTTTTCTTTGGATTTTTCTCGCCGGACCCCACATCGAGCAACTGCGCGATAACGTGAAACTGACCGCTGCACTTTCCGCAATTACCGCGGCAGTCGTGGGCGTGGTGATGAATCTCGCGGTGTGGTTCGCGATTAATGCGCTATTTCCCGGTGGCGGGGCCATCGATTGGTTCACGGTTGTGATCAGCACAGTTGCATTCGTTGGAATGCTGCGCTGGAAATGGGACATTATTCCAGTTGTGATCGGCAGCGGCCTGATGGGTCTGTTTTACAAAGTACTCATTCACCAATGAAATGGATTACTCGTGAAAGAGTGAAAGTGGACCGCGTCGCGTGCCCATGGCTCATCAGGAAGTTCGTGGACCAGGACGCGGAGTTTCACTTCGTGCCCGCTGACAGAGTTTTCGAGGAAGCAGAACGCATTGGTGCGACTCCATTCGATGTGAAGGGCGTCGAACTTGGCCATCACGGAAAAGAGTGCTCGTTCGAGGCCATTCTAAAAAAATACCAT
>QHOR01000201.1:7163-12830 GCA_003219395.1 Verrucomicrobiota bacterium
GCCAAGATTGTGAATGGCGCCGACACCGACAACACACTCTGGCAGCAGTCCGAAGCTGCCGGGCTGGAAGCCATCGCCGAAGGATTCCGCCATCTCGGATTCAAAGATGATCACGAACTCAATGCCGCTGAGT
Organism: Verrucomicrobiota bacterium; assembly: GCA_003219395.1. Taxonomy (GTDB): domain Bacteria; phylum Verrucomicrobiota; class Verrucomicrobiia; order Chthoniobacterales; family UBA10450; genus Udaeobacter. Next base: position 7,297 of record QHOR01000201.1, read on the forward strand.
GGATCGTTTATGACGCGCTCTATGCCTATTGCCAGGAGATGGTTCGACAAGGAAAAGCGCACGGGATGTTTCAGTCGTGACCCGTGATGCGCGAACTGACGCCCGATGGCTATTTGCTTTTTGCCACACGTGTCGTTCGGATGTTTGCGTACGGTTTTCTGTCGGTGGTGCTCGTGCTCTATCTTGCCGACCTTGGTCTCAGCGACACAGTCATCGGCGTTCTGCTCAGCCTGACGTTGCTCGGGGACACCGTAATCTCGCTGGGAGCCGCAACGGGGGCAGATCGAATCGGCAGGCGGCGCATACTAGTCCTCGGTGCGTTGCTGATGCTATTCGCGGGCGCGATTTTCGCCTTCACAAACAATATTATCCTGCTCACCCTAGCGGCGATCATCGGTGTGATCAGTCCGACTGGCTACGAAGTTGGCCCATTCCTCGCGATTGAACAGGCAGCGCTTGCGCAGACGCTCCCGGCTGAACGTCGCACCGGCATCTTTGCCTGGTACAACCTCATCGGCTCGTTCGCGACGGCGCTCGGTGCGCTGGTGGGTGGCGCGCTTCCGCATTTTCTGCAATGGGCAGGTACAACCTCATTGAACAGCTATCGCGCCGTCTTGCTAGCCTACGCCGCCATGGGTGTCGTGCTCGCGCTGATGTTTGTCCGCCTGTCGAATGGAATCGAAGCGTCGAAAACAGATGCGCCGATTCGACAGACGCGCTTGGGCCTGCACCGCTCGCGTGGCGTAGTGTTGAAACTCTCGGCGCTGTTTGGTCTCGATGCGTTTGCCGGCGGGTTCGTGATGCAGAGCATTGTCGCGTACTGGTTTCACATTCGCTTTGGGGTCGATCCGGCAATTCTTGGCGGAATTTTGTTTGGCGCTAATCTTCTGGCAGGCGTCTCGGCACTCGCGGCTGCTTGGGTTGCCCGCAAGATCGGGCTCGTGAATACGATGGTGTTCACACATCTGCCTTCAAACGTGCTGCTCATCCTCGTTCCCCTGATGCCGAACCTGCCACTTGCAATCGCCGTGCTTCTATTGCGTTTTAGCATCTCGCAGATGGACGTGCCAACTCGGCAGTCCTACACGCTGGCTGTTGTGGCTCCCGACGAGCGTTCAGCCGCCGGCGGCGTAACTGGGATCGCTCGCACCGTTGGCGCGGCGCTTTCACCCGCTCTGGCAGGTATGTTCATCAGTAACCCGGTGCTGATGAGCGCGCCGTTCGTGGTCGCAGGTGGATTGAAAGTGCTGTACGACATTTTGCTCTTCCGAAGTTTTCGCTCCGTCAGAGTAGCCACGTGAATTCATCTGCCGGTGTTTCTCATCGGTCGGCTTAAAAACAGTGCTCGGGCTCAGCGACGCATTTGATGCCGGCTGCAATCATCCAAAAATGCGAAGGCGGCGAAGACGATGCCAAAGACGCCATCTTCGCCGCGCTTCTACCCCAGATCGCGTTAGGATAAACGCGATTCCACCCGCAAATCAGTATTTGCTGCCCTTTTCTTTGTGCTCTTTCGCTTCGTCGTGCTTACTCAGCACTTTGCCGTTGGCATCCATTTCGACACCAATTTCCTTTCCGTTTTTCTGAATAACGGCTTCAAAGTTGGCGCCCTCCTTCTCCCAGCGGACGATTGTTCCGCCTTTTGCTTCAGCTTGCGCAGCCTGTTGCACGGCGGCAGGCACATCAGAGCTGTTGATGCTTTGCTCTTCGTGCTCTCTTTCCTTCGCCTGCGTTGTGACGCCAAATGCCAATCCGGCGCTTATCGCTGTTATTGTGAATAGATTTTTCATTTTCATAGCATCTAGTTATTGACCATTAATTTTTCGGTATCGTTCGAAACTCATTGTTCATTGGGGCAAAAAATTTCGAAAGAAATCCAAGTCTTCGCCGGTTAGCGCAGCCGGCGAGGGCGTAATTCTCCATCGATTCTCGCGTGTCGGGAATAGACCCTCCCCACGCCGCGTGTGCGGTGCTTCGAACAAGCGACAATTTGTACTAGCAGGAACACTCCGCGCACGTGGAGCCAGGCAACCCTCGATGCGACTGCCACTGATTAGTAACCCTTGGTCTTTGCTTTCTGCTCAGCTTTCTCGGGATGAGTGCCCAGAAACTTGCCGTTGGAATCCACCCGGATAGCCACTTCCTTGCCGTTCTTGTTCACGACTGCGTCATAGCATTCCTTGCCTTTGCGAGTCTCCTTTGCAACGCGAACGATCTGATCGGTCCCAGCTTTCTCTTTAATGGTCGTTTGCGCCGGGGACGGCACGTCTTTCATCTCTACCGGAGTCTCTTCTTGTGCCAACGCGGCCGGTCCGAGGACGAGGCCAGCACTGACCGCCATTGCAGCAATTAGCGTTCTTGTCTTCATGGTTTGTTCTTGTTGATGAATAGCTATCAACGTACGGTTCGAAAACGAATCGTGATGTGCGCGTAAAGAAATGTTGGTGCAACAGCGCTGCGGCAAATGCATGGCTGTCAGCTAATCTTAGTACCGAAGACTTCGCGTAATGCCGCGCGGGCTGCGTGAAAACCACACATTCCGTGAACGCCACCTCCCGGCGGGGTGGAAGCCGAGCATAGGTAAACTCCCTCAAGCGCAGTGCGGTAAGGCGTGTGACTAAAAATCGGTCGGGCAATCAACTGTGCCAAGTCCGCTGACCCGCCATTGATGTCTCCTCCAGTTAAATTATGATTCGCGTTCGCAAGCTCTGCGGCGTTCATTTTGTGACGAGCGAGAATGCAATCGCGAAAACCGGGAGCGAATCGCTCGATCTGGGCTTCGATTCGACCCGACATATCCACGTTGCAATCAAACGGAAGGTGGCAATAGGCCCAAAGCGTATGTTGTCCGGCCGGAGCTCGAGTCTCATCAAACAAACTCTGTTGCGCCACGAGTACAAACGGCCGCTCGGGAATTTTTCCTCGCGCCACATCATGTTCCGCTGATGCGATTTCATTCATCGTGCCGCCAAGGTGAACGGTGCCGGCGCGGCGGCAAGCTTCGGCTCGCCAGGGAATTGGCTCACTTAAAGCGTAATCGATTTTGAAAATGCCGGGAGCATGCCGAAACGCTTCCAGGCGTCGACGGTAGCGTGTCGGCATCTGTTGACCAGCGATGCGCAAGAATTCCCACACAGAAACGTCCAGCATAACTGCGCGCGATTTTGGCAGGTCCTTTAGATTATCGACCCTGTGTTCAACCTCGATTTTGCCGCCGAGGTCACGAAGGTACCTAGCAAGTGCGTTTGTAATTTGCTGCGAACCGCCGCGGGGAATTGGCCAGCCGACCACGTGCCCTGCAAGCCCGAGCACCAATCCAAACGCCGAGGAGACCGGCGCTTCCAAAGGGAGAAACGAATGCGCAGCGATTCCAGCAAAAAGCGCGCGCGCCGGTTCGTCTTTAAAGAGCAACTTCCCCAGCAACGTTGCCGGGCAAAGTCCTAAAATTCCAAAGTGCGCTAACAGCACTGGATGTCGCGGCAAATGGAGGATCGGCTTCAGAAATTCGTTCGCCAAATTTTCCCAGTTGGAAGCGAGCGGCTTCATTAACCGCAAATAAGCGCGTGAGTCGCCCGCGAATTGTTCCGCAGTGCGATCGATATCTTGGTGCAGGCACGCCGCGGAGCCGTCAGCAAGCGGATGCGCCAATGGGATTTCAGGTTGGATCCATGTGAGACCAGATCGTTCGAGCGGAAGAGTCTTGAAAAATGGAGAACCTGCCGCGAGCGGATGCACTGCCGAGCAAATATCATGCACAAAACCTGGCAGCGTCAGTTCCGCCGAGCGCGATCCCCCGCCGATTGTGGCGTTTGCTTCGCGCACAAGAACGGAACAACCCGCGCTTGCGAGGGTGATCGCGGCGGCAAGGCCATTCGGGCCCGAGCCAACGATGACTGCATCGTGTTCAATGGGCATATTGAAACTCGAACCGATTGCCCGCCCGACCTCCGATTATGTTTCGTTGTGAAACATGCCCGCACAAAACGAATCGGCATCGTGTTACTCCAGTTGCTCGTCACTACGGCTGGACTCTGGTATGTCTTTCACGATCCGCAAAGACGGGTGCAAATCGCCGAGGCATTGCGTCATGCCGGCCTGAGGTGGGTGTTACTGGGGTGGATTTGTTACAGCGTAGTTGAAGTGCTGGCGACGGTGCGCTGGCAAATTCTCTTGCGCCTTCAAGGCGTTCGCATCAGCTGGTTGCGAGCTGGTGCGATTGTGATCATTGGCCTTTTCTTCAATCAGTTCCTGCCTGGTGGAGTGGGAGGCGATGCCATGAGACTTTATTTAATTTTCAAACAAGCGCCGCAGCGCAAGGTCGGCGCGGGCCTTTCGATTGCCATGGATCGCCTGTTTGGGCTGCTGACGGTGGTGTTTCTGGCGACCGTGAGTTTCTGCCTGCGTTTCAAGTTGCTAATTCGCGCCAGCCCATCTCGCCACATCGCGTTGCTTGCATTCATCCTGCTCAGCGCCAGCCTGGCATTCGTGGTCGTGCTGTTCTGGATGGTGAATTCAGGGCTTCTGCACCACCTGCCCAAACGCACTCCATTTCGAAAGGCCATCATCAACTCCGGTAAAGCGCTGCTGTGCTATCGCACGCATCTTTTGGTAATGGCATGTGTTTTCCTCATCACGGTTATTGCCCATCTCGCATACTACTCAACCTTTTATTGTGCTGGGAAATCATTGCTCACATCAACCGGTCACGCCGCTAGTCTCATTGACATTTGGTCCATAATGCCGCTGGTGGACACGATTATTTCGGTGCCTGTTTCGCTCGGAGGTGTCGGCGTGCGCGAGACTCTTTTTCAGGAACTGCTTGGTACTCTTGCACACGTGCCGCCAGCACTTGCTGCTTTTACCGCTTCAGTGGGCTTTGCCATTCAGGCCTGCTGGGGCTTCGTCGGTGCGGCCGTCTTTTTGTTGTCACAAAAGATCATCAGCCGTTGATCACCCCGCGGAGCCTGCTGGAACGAGCCGCACTGCAGCGCGCAGCCGACCCAATCCATTTCGATGTCGCACCTCGATCTGTTTGTGAGGGGTGTGATCGATATGGAATCCATCGGCCGACGAAGATGGGCAATTTCTGAGGGATATATCCCGGGAAACAGTCACGGGCCGGCACCTGAAATGACGAGTCACGAGGCCTGCTGCATTCTCAACACTTCAGAGAAAGACGCGCACGTTTTGATCACAATTTTCTTTGAAGATCGCAATCCGGTCGGTCCCTACAAATTCACGATTCCGGCCCGCCGTACCAGGCATCTGCGCTTCAACGATTTTGAAGATCCCGAAACGATCCCGCCGGATACGCCGTATTCGAGTTTGATCGAGTCGGATGTACCGATTGTGGTGCAGCACACGCGACTGGATTCGCGTCAGGCCGAGAACGCGCTGCTTACCACGATAGCCTTCCCATGCGATTGAGCTTCGGCATGCGAATTAAACATTGGAGATCAACACACACGACCAGGCATCATAATGACTCAAACTACGAGTGATTTTCTAATCAGGCGGATAAATGAATGGGGGCT
>QHOR01000201.1:12913-13228 GCA_003219395.1 Verrucomicrobiota bacterium
GCGCCAATGGCGCGGTGGAGTACGTTCAAGTTCGCCACGAAGAGATGGCGGCGTTTATGGCGTGCGCTCACGCGAAGTTCACCGGCGAAGTTGGAATTTGCCTCGCTACCTCCGGTCCCGGGGCCATTCATCTCCTCAACGGCCTGTATGATGCAAAGATGGATCATGCACCGGTCGTGGCGATCGTGGGCCAACAGGCACGCGCCGCGATCGGGGGCGATTATCAGCAAGAGGTCGATCTCGCTACGCTTTTTAAAGACGTCGCGCATGAGTACGTACACATGGCATCTACGCCCGCTGCGATCCGGCATTTGG
>QHOR01000359.1:0-1796 GCA_003219395.1 Verrucomicrobiota bacterium
AATCGGCTATCAGTTCCTCAGACTTAAGTTCTTGGGATAGATGCCACAACACATGAGATCCTATGTTGTGCGACATATTCCGAGACATAATGGCGGCAATCGCGGATCGAAGAGAGAATATTCGCCGCTGCTCTTCGATTTCCGTGAAATGGAGCGGCGCCATGATGCCTTGCGCGAATGGCTGCAGAATCGGCAGCAACTCGGTTAGCGCATTTAGTCGTTCCGACGTGTAAATCGAAAAGATTCCTGCCACCCGCTTCCCGCCTGACAAGAAGACGACTGGTAAGAAGTAAATATGCCGAATTTCGCAGTCCGGTTCCTCGAAAATCGAAAATATCGCGGTTTCCAGAGTCTTTTTTATCGCTTCATGCTTCTTTGACAATGGTTCTCCGCCGTATGTTGCTGTGAAACCGCCCACCTTCCCTGAACTCTCAAATAATTCGACGATTTGGTTTACTAACCGATCAGTGACGTGCTCAGCAGCAACCAAAATCATCTGCGCTTTTTCCTTCTTATATTCAGTTTCTAAGGGTCTTAGATAGATTTCTTCGTCAGGTCTCGCCCGTTCATCGGGATCTACCTTGCTAAAGTGAAACCACATTTCTCGATCATTCTCAACGAGTAGTCTGGTAAAACTGAACTCGCTGATCGCATGCCTGATTTCGTCCTTATCAAAATGATTTGTCAGACTTGATATACGTTTGGGACTCATCCGGCCAACAACGCCTGGAGAGAAGAGTAAAGGATTTCTCGCTCGTTCAAGTTGTGACCAACGAGCGGCCATGACGTAGGCAGATTTCCTCAGTTCCGTGAAGAGGGCGTTAAGCGTGTAGTGGTAATAGGCCTCTTCTGTCAGATCCCTTTCAGGCAATCCACACCTCCGTTAGTTACAAGTGACAACAACGTTTTATCCTCGCGCACAATTAGCTGCCGCGAGATTCGAACTGGATTGGCATTGAGTTCGACCCGGACAGGCCATCACACGTGAGTGAAACAGAAGGGTCTACTCAGACTGCGTCCGGCGTCACCATCTATCAACTTCAATGCCGCCGGTCGGTTTGGGCCATATTAGCCCTCGATCCACTAATTCCCGATACCATTTATCAGACTTAAGCATCTGAATCAACTGGTTTTTTACGGAGTGGCAGCTTTCTCGACTAGCAAGACCGTTTTGGGAAGCATTGTATTATTGGCCACAGAACGCTTCATTGATTCAATTTGGTTTTTCGGGGTTCTAAAATAAGGAACACTGCCAAAGGCCCTGGGCGGCTGGCATTCGCTATTCGCGAATAGCGAATGTATAATGCTCGCCATGGCACTCAAACCCCAGGACATCGTCGTAATTCTCAAGCTTTGCGGGTACGGTGCGAATCGGCCCCCGTTTGCCCAGATGGCTGCCGACTTATCCATGAGTTCCTCTGAGGTACACGCCGCACTCAAGCGAGCCCAGGCAGCTCGTCTCATTCATGGGCCTGATTTGAACAGCCAGCCCAATCTCAGTGCAATCGAGGAGTTCTTGGTTCATGGAGTTAAGTATGCGTTTCCTGCGGAGCATGGCGGATCAACGCGCGGCGTTCCAACTTCTTATGCGGCTGCGCCGTTGAACCGACTGATTGCAGCCGGCAAGAAACCAATTCCGGTTTGGCCACACCCGGAAGGGAAGAAGCGAGGAATCGCACTAGCACCGCTCTATAAGACCGTGCCGGACGCGGCGCTGCGCGATCCCGCACTTTACCAAAAGCTGGCACTGGTGGATGCTCTTCGCGACGGTCGTATCCGCGAGCGCAAATTGGCCG
>QHOR01000359.1:1816-3732 GCA_003219395.1 Verrucomicrobiota bacterium
ATCAACGCGGCGAAGCTATTGAGGCCGGTTCTCGACGACTTGGTTTGTTGGAGGTTGCGCCACGGGTTTGCTTGTGACCGATGAGGCCGCCGCCGAAGTCCGTCCCACTTTCGATGTCGACGCCATCGCCGAAATAACTTCGTACCTTGAGTACACGACTTTCGGCGAACGCCTCCACAAACTTGGCTTCACAGAAGACGCAAGCGAGGGTGCGCCCATTTGCCGTTGGCGCAATGGTGAGATCAAATTGGATCTCATGCCTTTGGATGAACACAACCTGGGATTCTCGAATCGTTGGTACAAGCCCGCGATGGACGCGGCAACGGAGCTTGAAATTGAGCCCGGCCTTCGTATTCGAGTGGTCTACCTATGGGTGCGGCAGAAACGAATTCCATTCTATCGCGCGTGTTATGGAAGATCTTCTCTCTGGCTGTTGATGCGGAATTGCTCGATGACAATCCATGTCGCCGAGTGAAGAAGCTGAGAACGGCGAATCAAAGGGTGCGGTATCTGACTAACGGTGAGGAAGAGGCTCTGTTCAAAGCTCTGAAGGGTCAGGATTGGGTCAAGAACATAATCGTCATGGCACCGGAATGCGGCGCAGAGAAATCTTCGACTTGAAATGGTTCGACGTGGATTTCAATCGTGGCATCGTACATGTGCGGCAAAGTAAGTCAGGCCGACCGCGTGTCATCCCCTTGAATGCCACAGCACAGACGCTTCTCAAAGGATTACCGAAGACTAGCGAGTACGTGTTTCCAAGTCCGAAGAATGAGAAGAGACGCGTGAACGATGTCGGAAGGCAATTCGAGAGAGCGGTGAAGAACGCGAAGATCGCAGATTTTCATTTCCACGATCTTCGTCACACCGCCGCAACGCGAATGGCCGATGCAGGAGCGGACCCGTTACGCTCGCTGGGATCTTAGGCTACATCGACATTCGGATGACTGCGCGATACACGCATGCGACCGATCAAGCAAAGCGTCGAGCGGTTGATAATCTGGTGAAAACGGAATCGAATTCCGATGAGAGTGAGCCGGATTATCAGGAACTGAGAGCGGTGGAAAATCCTGTCGTTGCCAGCAATCCAGAAATGTTTGGCAACGGTTTGGCACCGGAAATGAAAACGGCGAGGAGCGCCTCGCCGTAACTTCTTGATTCCAATTGGTGGAGCAGAGGGGGATCGAACCCCTGACCTCCGCATTGCGAATTAGACAACCGGCAAAACGCTAAGTATTTGCCTTTTCGAAAGTTGCAGCCACCGAAGAAAATCAAGGGTTTTTACATTCTTTCCCATTTTTTACCATCCCTTACACGTCCCGTCCTGTTTTTTTTGGTCACGTATTGGTCACTCAAAGCGCAATAGAGAGAGCGTTGTGAGACTGAGAACGATTTTAGATTTCAGATCTGAATACCCTTAGCTTTTGCTTCGCGTTTCCACCTATAATACTTTGCCTTTTTTGTCTTGTAGTGCAAACCCATGATTTCCCAAACTAGATCATCCTTCGAATACGAATTTACGTTCAATTCCCGTTTTAACATGGCACAAATATTCTGATGAATACTGTTCAAAAAAGGAGCGTTCTTGCGCAAATGATCAAGCCGATCTGAAGATGGTAGCGATTTTAGTTTCGAGAACGCTTTCATTAGTGCATCGCCATCGCGCAAAATTTTTAGTTTAATTTCCCAGGCAGGCTCGTGTGCAGCATCAGTTAACATTCGATCGGGCCAAGCGGCTTTCAATGCTGCTCTGTGTAAGACCCAGCCCAATCGAATACCCAGGTTATTCAAATCTTCAATCAATGAACGATCGTTACGAGTAGCAATTACGGCAAAAAGACAACCACCAGGGTTCACGACACTAATCGGTGCCGGTTCGATCTCAAGCGCAACGCCTTCGCTATGCCATCCGAAAG
>QHOR01000359.1:3805-4143 GCA_003219395.1 Verrucomicrobiota bacterium
GGGTGCAAGTACATCGTCGGATACCAATTTCATCAATTCGTAAACAAAGCCTTGGGACAATGTTCGGACTGTGTTGTATACCGGGGCGGGATTTTCTTCTGCTTCATAGGAATAAAGTCGACGGGAACCTGCCACGATCCAATCCTTTTCACCATTAGTCGAAGCCCGATTCTTAAGTTCATCGAGGTTGCCCGGTGCACATATTGAAAGAGCCTCTTGCGCCCATTCATGTACTGCATCATGGAGTAATCCCGCACCATATGTTTCAGGGTGTGAAACTATTGGATCAATCTGCAAGCCATCCCGGGCAACGATTGCATCAATTGCCTTCTCCCACC
>QHOR01000202.1 GCA_003219395.1 Verrucomicrobiota bacterium
CGATTGTAGCCGAAGAACTGCGCGTAAAAATCCTCAACCGGATCGCGCACCGTGCGCTTCACCACGCGTTCGGTGTTAATATTCACAACCGCAGGCAAAACCTTTGCCACTGCCAGTACAGATGGTTCCGAAGCCGGATCGGCCTGGCCAAAACAAACGCCTGTTTGCGCCAGAATCAGTAGCGCAACTAACGCATTTTGGTGTGGGTTTGTTTTCATCCTCAGATCGCTTCCAAATTCTACGATCTCTGTTGGAACCTTGCGCAGCAAGTAACGAGGCTGCCTGTGCACTGTCAACCTTGCCCGGCCATATCATCCTGTTATGTCGAGCCCTTCGATTTCACTCAGGACAGGCTTCGCGAAACATCTCGGATTTATTTCCGTTGGGAGCGGCCCAGGACTGATCAGAGATTGAACTTGTTCGTCTCCCGACTCTCTCGCCGCTACCCTCGCGGCATTCCCGTCCATGTCGCTCGTCCGACTCGCTCCATTCTTCGCTTCGCTCAGAACGACAAAAAGCAAAGTGGCCGGCGATGACTTGCCGCACCGCGTAATCGTCGGAGATTAATTTCAGTATGCGCACTTCAATTGGTGCTCGCGCAAATTTAGAACTGATCGAAGAGAATTATCGCCGCTGGCAGCGGAATCCTCAGTCGGTCGATTCTGGATGGTCAGCCTTTTTCGAAGGGTTCGAGCTTGGAAATTTACCGCAGCGCGATGGCGCGACGGCTGCTGCGGCTCGCGAAGCGGCCTTACAGACACGGGTTGATAGAATTTATGGCGACTCCATCGGTTCCGAATTCATGCACATTCAGGACCCGCGAGTGCGTGATTGGATCCGCAAGCGATTGGAGACGCGACCGCACAAGCATTCGACTCCGGCAGCGGTGCAGGTGGCCCTATTGCGGGCGCTGCTTGAAGCAGAATCCTTCGAGATTTTCCTGCATACACGTTACGTGGGGCAGAAAAGGTTCTCACTTCAGGGTTCAGAATCGCTCATGGTGATTCTCGACACCATCCTGCACAAGTGCCCGGAAGGCGGCGTCGAGGAGATTTGCATGGG
>QHOR01000203.1:0-5596 GCA_003219395.1 Verrucomicrobiota bacterium
TTTCATCGCGCAGGGTATCGTGGCTGAGACGCTCAATTTGTCGCAGTTACCCGGGTACAGCACCGGCGGAACCATCCACATCGTTGTCAACAACCAGATTGGGTTCACTACACTTCCCAAAGATGCGCGTTCCTCAATGTACTCGACCGATATCGCGAAAATGATCGAGGCGCCGATCTTTCACGTGAACGGGGACGATCCATTGGCCGTTAAATTTGTTAGCGATATGGCGTTCGATTTTCGCCAACGATTCGGGCGCGACGTGGTAATCGACATGTATTGCTATCGCCGCTATGGCCACAACGAAGGCGACGAGCCCTCATTTACCCAGCCTGATCTTTACGCAAAAATCGAGAAGCGCCCATCAGTCACGCAGCTTTACAAGCGCGAGTTGCTGGAAGCGGGAACGCTCAGCGAAGACGACGCCGCTTCGTTGGAGACTGAGTTCGGTTTGCGGCTCGAAATGACGCGAGATGAAGTCGACGCCATTGAGAAACGCAGAGTCAGTGAGAAAGCCAGGTTCAAAGAATCCACAGCGATATTTCAGCCTGAATACTCAAGCGAGTCTGAGCCGACTGCGATCAGCGAAAAGACGCTTCAGACCATTGTCAATGGTCTCACCCATGTTCCGGAAGGATTCGAAATCCAGCCCAAGATCAAGCGCATCGTGCTTGATCATCAGCGCAAAGTTTTCGAAGAAGGCGGTCCCTATGAATGGCATTACGCCGAAGCGCTAGCGTTTGGATCGCTGCTTCTGGAGGGGATTCCGATCCGATTGTCAGGTCAGGATAGCTCCCGCGGAACTTTTAGCACGCGGCACTCTGTGCTTTACGACGCAAAAACCGGCGAACCTTATGTGCCGCTTATGCATCTCGCCCCGAAGCAAGCGCGCATTTGTATTTACAACAGCCCGCTTTCAGAGGCTGCGGTGCTCGGCTTCGACTACGGCTACTCGCTCGATTATCCGAAAATGCTCTGCTTGTGGGAAGCGCAGTTCGGGGATTTCTCCAATGGCGCGCAGACGATTATCGATCAATTCATCGTTTCAGCGGAATCGAAATGGCAGCGACCTAGTGGCATTGTGCTGCTGCTTCCGCACGGTTATGAGGGTCAGGGCCCCGAACATTCCAGCGCCCGACTGGAGCGTTTTCTACAAGCGTGCGCCGAGGACAACATCCAGGTCTGCAATGTGACCACGGCCGCGCAGTATTTTCATGTCTTGCGGCGGCAGATGAAACGCGACTTCATCAAGCCCCTGATTATCATGACGCCGAAAAGTCTATTACGTGCCAGCGTTGCTTCCTCACCTGCCGAAGAATTCATCCACGGCCGTTTCGAGGAAATTCTCGGCGCACCTGAGACAGGCTCCGCAGAGAAAATAAAGCGGATCATCTTTTGCTCCGGCAAAGTTTATTACGATCTCCTCAATTACCGGACCCAACGCAAAATCGACAACACTGCGATCATTCGCATAGAACAGCTTTATCCGCTGGCGGAAAAGAAACTGCGCGAAATGCTCAAGCCGTTTTCAAAGAACGCGAAGCTCGTCTGGTGTCAGGAGGAACCGGAGAACATGGGCGCGTGGACTTTCATTGAACCACGGTTGCGCACGATTTTTTGCAGTGAAATTGCCTATGCTGGCCGGGAAGCCAGCGCCAGCCCAGCAGTCGGCGCGCTGGCTCGCCACAAACGCGAGCAGGCGCGGTTGGTCGCTGACGCCTTTGCGGTTTGAACGGCAGTGGTCGCGTTACCCGTGGCGTTGGTCATGATAGGTACGCCCCATATCAGTTGACGAAACAGATTTCGACCGCGACCCTCGATTAGCTTACCTAATTTTCACCTATGGCGATTGAAGTTAAAATTCCCTCGGTGGGTGAATCGATCACCAGCGGTATTGTCTCGGCCTGGCATAAGAAATCCGGCGACTTCGTCAGCGAAGGCGAAGCCCTCTTCACGCTAGAAACTGATAAGGTTTCTACTGAAATCGTTGCTGAAAAAGCAGGCATACTCGAAACCAAAGTGCCCGAGGGTCAGGAGGTGAAAATCGGCGAGATAGTTGCCACAATCGACGATTCAAATCGGCCAGCAGAGAAACAGAAACTCCCCGAAGCCAAGAAGGGTGAGAAACCTGCGGAAAAAAGGAAGGAACCTGAGGAGAAAAAGGAAGCTAAAATCGAAAAGGCGCCAGTGGAAGAGAAGGAGGTTTCAGCCGCGGTGAAGGTGGATGACCGCGGCGAGCCACTCCTTTCGCCGGCCGTCCGCCGGATTATCGAAGAAGAAAACCTCGAGCCCGGGAAAATTCGCGGCACGGGCGAAGGAGGTCGCCTAACGAAAGCGGATGTGATGGCTGCGGCACAACAGCGCGGCAAAGCTGACTCGCCAGGTGCAGCGGCGGCGAAGGCAGAACAAAAGGTTGAAGTTCGGAAAACTGAACCATCTGGTGACGGACGGTTTGTCCGCAAAAAGATGTCGCCGCTGCGCCGCAAGATCGCGCAGCAGCTGGTCATGGCCCAGCACACCGCGGCGATCCTGACGACTTTCAACGAATGCGACATGAGCGCTGTTCAGGAATTGCGCCGGAATAAACAGGACGGCTTTACAAAAAAGAACGGAGTTAAACTGGGCTTAATGTCGTTTTTTGTTAAAGCATGCGTAGAAGCGCTTAAAGCCGTGCCCGTAGTCAACGGCCGCATTGAGGATGAGGATTTCATCCAAAACAATTTCTATGATATTGGCGTAGCCGTCGGTACGGAGCGAGGACTCGTGGTTCCGGTTGTGCGCGACGCAGACAAAAAAGGTTTCGCGGACTTGGAGCGTGACATTGCCGATTACGCCAACAGAGCGCGCGACGGGAAACTGAGGATTGAAGATCTACAGGGCGGCACATTTACCATCACCAACGGTGGAGTCTATGGATCGCTCTTCGCTACGCCGATTTTGAATCCGCCACAAAGCGGAATCCTCGGCATGCACAAAATCATGCCGCGACCCATTGCGGTGAACGGGAAAGTAGAGGTTCGGCCCATGATGTATCTCGCGCTGAGTTATGATCATCGGGCCATCGACGGCAAAGAGGCCGTGACGTTTCTCGTCAAAGTGAAGGAGTGCATCGAGGATCCGGAAAGACTGCCGCTGGATTTTTGATGCAACCGCGGCAGCAAGTCCTCTGCCATTAACCCCTCACTTCAGTCAGGTGCGACTCACATAGGAAAGCTGTTAAAAGCTCGACCACAGTGTGCGCGTATGACACTGGGCTAAAGCCGCGGTGTGAATGAGAAGCCTGCGGGGAGTTGCGCCTGCGGGTTTTTCCGGCGATTGCTGATGTGTCTATGGAAAAATTTGATGTTGTTATCATTGGGTCCGGACCTGGCGGTTATATTGCTGCGATCCGCTCCGGCCAGCTTGGTTTAAAGACAGCCCTCGTCGAAAAAGACAAAGAACTGGGTGGCACATGTCTCAACGTCGGCTGCATCCCGAGTAAAGCGCTCCTGACTTCGAGCGACCATTACATGTTCGTCAAAAAAGAAGCGGCCAAGCACGGCATCGTCATCGACGGCGCGCATGCCGACCTGGCGAAGATGCAGCAACGCAAGGATAAGGTTGTAAAGACATTCAACAGCGGTGTGCGCTCGCTGATGAAATCGAACAAGGTCACCGTTTTGGAAGGCACAGGCACGATTACCGCGCCCGGGAAAGTCTCCATTAAATCCTCCAAGGGTGAGACGCAGGAGGTCGAGACAAAAAATATCGTAATTGCTACCGGCAGCGCGCCGATGGAACTGCCATTCGCGAAATTCGATGGGAAAACGATCGTGAGCAGCACCGAAGGACTTACCTTCGCTGAGGCTCCAAAGAAGCTCCTAGTAGTCGGTGCGGGAGCAATAGGTCTGGAGCTCGGCTCCGTGTGGAACCGTCTGGGGTCGGAAGTGACGATATTGGAATTTCTGCCCCGCATCGCACTCGGGTTCGATCTTGAACTCGCGAACCTGCTTCAGCGCTTGCTCACCGCTCAAGGGATGACGTTCCATCTGGAAGCAAAGGTTACCGCGGTGAACAGCAACAACGGTCGTGCCACCGTGATTGCGACTAAAGACAAGGAAGAATTGAAATTCGAAGCGGATAAGGTGCTTGTGTCAGTCGGACGTCGTCCGTTCTCCGACGGTTTGGGAGCAGAAAAAGTTGGCGTGGAGTTTGACGAAAAAAAGCGCATCAAGGTGAATGAACATTTCCGCACGAACGTTGAAGGCATTTATGCCATCGGCGACGTGATTGCCGGTCCGATGCTGGCGCACAAGGCCGAAGACGAAGGGATCGCCTGCGTGGAAATCATTGCGGGCAAAGCCGGTCATGTGAACTACGAGGCCATTGCCGGTGTCATTTATACGAATCCCGAGCTGGCGGGCGTCGGCCTTACGGAAGATCAAGCCAAGGAAAAAGGGGTCGATGTACGCATCGGCAGATTTCCATTCCGCGCTAACAGCCGCGCGCTTTGCAACGATGACGTGGAAGGGATGGTGAAGTTTGTGGCCGACGCAAAAACCGATCGTGTTCTTGGTGCACATATTCTGCATCACGCGGCGTCAGAATTGATTGCCGAAGCAGTGTCGGTAATTGAATTTGGCGGCAGCTCCGAAGATATCGGCCGTACCTGTCATTCTCATCCGACTCTGAGCGAGGCGGTCAGAGAAGCCGCGCTAAACGTGGAGAAGCGCGCGCTACATATTATCAATCGATAAATGAATCGATTTCGAGAGCTGACTCAACGCCGCGCCGAGCAGGGGCTATACGTGATTCACGTACGTTGATTATGTCCGCCCAAGATTCGGTCCTGTTCTCATGAGCCGACTCGCCGGGTGATAAAGGTCGCTAAGAAGAGCGAAATCACATTTGCGCGTTTCCGGAGGCGCTATCATGCTATACGTGATCCACGTATGGTACGCCCCCTCGAAACGACAAGAGCAATCTCTCATGAGGCCAGTCAGTAGGAAAAGTGCTTCGAAAAACGCAATCGCGCTGGCGCTAGTGGCTTGGCGAAAAAGAAATAAATTTTCCCAGTCGAAAGCCGCACTGAAACTGAAACTCTCCGTGCGCACATTGCAGGAGTGGGAACAAGGTCGGTCGATGCCGCGCCATTTGGCGCTGGAAGCACTGCGATGGAAGATCGGGCGCTAGGTTATGTCGGAGGTTTCGTCATAACATCCTGAGACCCCCTCTTTCGGCGATACGTGATCACGTACACCATTGGGTCGTCCGATTCTTTGGAGGCTATTTTGCAACGTGCCGCTGCAGAGCTAATCGCTGGACCCATTTCAGTAATTGAATTTGGCAGCTCCGAAGATGTAGTGCGGACCTGTCATTCGCCCCGACGCTGAGCGAATCGTTCAGTGAAACCAGCTAAATGTGGAAAAACGCGCTGTGCATATCATAAACGGCTGACCCATGACTCGTGCCGCTGCCTGAAGGCGTCGTTCCGTCTATTCTGAACTCCTCGACTCACGGCGCTGGATCACGAACAGCGTTACCAATGCCGAGGCAGCGCAAACAATCGCGCCAAACGCCAGCGCGAACGGTGTGCCCAGCCAATGCGCCACCGCTC
>QHOR01000203.1:5633-5934 GCA_003219395.1 Verrucomicrobiota bacterium
ATCCGGCACGATCGTTTGCAACACGGTGTTCGATGTGGAGAAAAACAAGAGCATCCCGAAACCGGCAACCAGAAGAAATCCGAGTGCGACGTAAAAATTTCGGCTCAGCGAAAGGGCGAACAACGCAATGGAAAACAACCAGACGCCCCCGAGCGCCAGTCGTCGCGGTGTAAACAAATGCCCGTAAGTGGCTACAACGAGTGCCCCGACTAGGGCTCCCGTCCCACTCGCCGACATGAGGATGCCGTAACCGTTCGCACCGCGACCGAGCACGTCGCGCGCGAAAGCTGGCATTAGCACG
>QHOR01000360.1 GCA_003219395.1 Verrucomicrobiota bacterium
GTGCTCACAATTGGACTTACAAGCAGGCAGGGCATTGCCGTGGCGAGCGTATCGTCCGGAAAACCGCCAACCAGGGGCTTTGGCCCGCGTACTGCCACCGACCGGTGCTCGTTAGCTGCCGCTCTCGGCCTTCTCATCGCAATCGCCGCGGTGTTTATGCTGCCGCGCAATGTCACTCTTTTCGGCGGGATGCTTGTGATCACCCCTCTTACCTCCTTTTTCAAAATCATTTGCCTCGTGCTCGCGTTTTTCACGGTGTGCCTGGCACGATCTGAAAAATCGCTGCGTCATCCGGGCGAATACCTGGCGATGGTTCTTTTGGCGACGGTCGGCCTGATGCTGCTCGTTGGCAGTGAAGAGTTGCTCATGATTTTCATCGGGCTCGAACTGCTGGGTCTTTCCCTTTACGTCATGGCTGCATTCGACAAGAGCGATGTGCGATCTGCGGAAGCAGGTCTGAAATATTTTCTCTTCGGGAGCACCTCCAGCGCGTTCACGCTTTTCGGAATCAGTTTGATCTATGGCATGTCGGGGAACACTGGCCTGGCTGCTATCGCGGAGAAGTTGACGACGGCGTCAGCGCAACCGTTGCTTGCGACCGGCATCGTCATGACGCTCATCGGCTTTGCATTCAAAATCGCTATTCCGAGCGCAGCGTTTATTGCCTCGGGATCAAAGGTTGCCTCCTTCTTTGTGCTTGGAAAGATCGTGCTACTAGGCTTTGGCCCGGTGCATGGGAATTCAGCATGGCACGCTATGGCCGCCGGTTGGTCGCCGGTTCTCGCCGTAGTCGCTGCTTTGTCGATTCTCATTGGAAACCTCGTCGCGCTGGCACAGAGCAATGTCCGGCGGCTTCTCGCGTACTCTGCTGTCGCCCACGGTGGTTACACCCTGCTTGGACTTGTCGCCGGAGGTCGGGACGGATTTTCAGCGACACTTTTCTACACGGTTGTTTACTCGATCACATTGGTTGGTGCGTTCGGAGTGGTCTCGGTTGTGCGCACCCAAACCGGTGGCGACGACATTAAGGATTTTTCCGGCCTCGCCGCGCGATCGCCGCTGTTAGCCGGATGCATGGCGATTTTTATCTTTTCCCTGGCAGGCATCCCTCCGTTGGCCGGATTTTTCGGAAAGTTTTATCTGTTCAGCGCTGCGCTACGTGCGGGCGGAGATCACGGCTTGCTCTGGCTCATTGGGCTGGCTCTTTTTGGCAGTTTGGTGTCACTCTATTATTACCTGATCGTGCTCAAAGCGGTCTTTGTTGATCTCCCTTCGCCTGCGGCTCCAGCGCTCGATTACGTTACGTTCGATTTACTGCAACGCATAACCGTGACTGTGCTCGCTGCGGCAATTCTCCTTCTGGGAATAATGCCCGATGCGCTTGCGGCACGAATTCTTGCGGCCGTGCCTTGACAGGTTTCAGTAAAAAAGTGTGATCAATGCTTGACTATCGCGGTATAAGTTTTGCATCAAATCGAGTACACAGACCGGAAGGCTTGATGAAGTGAAGATCGGCAGCATCAGCCAGTTCATTGATCGGCATTTCCGTCACTTCAACGCGGCGGCATTGAAAGACGCAGCCGATGCGTACGTCGCGCATCTGGATGGTGGCGGAAAAATGATGATCACGCTCGCCGGTGCGATGAGCACTGCCGAACTGGGCATTTCTCTCGCGGAAATGATTCGGCAGGACAAAGTGCACGCAATTACCTGTACGGGAGCCAACCTCGAGGAGGACCTTTTTAATCTGGTTGCACGAAGTCAGTACGAGCGAATTCCTCATTATCGTGAACTGAGCCCCCAACAGGAGGAAGCGCTTTTGCGGCGCCATTTGAACCGGGTGACCGACACGTGCATTCCAGAAGAAGAAGCCATTCGTCGAATCGAAAAGGTCGTCATAGACGACTGGGTGGCGGCCGCTAACAGAAAGGAGCGCGCTTTCCCGCACGAATTCCTTTTTAAAATATTACGGGAATGTCGGCTGAAGAAATTTTACGAAATCGATCCGGCCGACAGTTGGATGGTTGCCGCGGCGCACAAGGACCTTCCAATTTTTGTGCCCGGTTGGGAGGATTCCACGTTAGGAAATATTTATGCTGCGCGCTGCATAACAGGCGCGATCAGTGACGTCCATACCGTCCGCTCCGGCATCGAATATATGATTGCGTTGGCGGAGTGGTATCGGCGGATGTCGCACGATTCGTCGATTGGATTCTTTCAGATCGGCGGCGGCATCGCGGGCGATTTCCCGATTTGCGTTGTGCCCATGCTCAATCAAGACATTGTGACCACACTTGTGCCCGAGTGGGGGTATTTTTGTCAGATCAGCGATTCAACGACCAGCTTCGGATCGTACTCAGGCGCAGTGCCCAATGAAAAAATCACCTGGGGAAAACTAAATATCGATACACCGAAATTCATCATCGAATCCGACGCCACCATCGTTGCGCCGCTAATTTTCGCCAAGATTCTCGACTGGTGACTCCGCAGAAAAGTGCCCGGGTAATACTTATCGCGAGCTCGTTTTACTGCCAGTGGCCGGCAATCCAGACCCAACCGCCAGGACGACGTACCCAATGGCCTGCCACCCAAACCGCCGCGGGTCTTGGACGGGCTACCCAACTGCCCGGCACCCAGACGTAGTCGCTTCCCGTCCATCGCCAGTAGCCGGTCGTCCAGACGTATCCAGCTCCCGGCGCCACAGTCTGTGTTTCGATGCGAACTGGCGGCGGAGGTCTGGTCACCACTATTTCGCGGGTTGGACCAGTCGTTGTCACTTCCTGCGTCGTTGTAGTCGTCGTCACGGTGGTTGGTTCTTCTGTGCAGCCAAGCAATGCTAATGGCATTAACGTTAATAGGTAAGAGCTTCTCTTCATGTGATGCCTCCAATTACGCATTCGTTTCGTGCCAAACGGTTGGCTTTATCCGACATCAAAGCTCTGCCTGCAATCGATAGCGGAAGACCGATTTTGATTCGATGATAGGCGATGCTCTACGTGATCGCTACGCCGATCGGTAACTTGGGCGACATCACATTGCGGGCGCTGGAGGTACTAAGGTCAGCGGATCTGATCGCAGCCGAAGACACGCGGCATTCCGGAATATTGATGAAACATTTTGGAATAAAAAAACCATTCATCAGTTACCACGAACACAACGAGGCAAAGCGCACGGCTGAGCTCGTTGAACGCCTCGCGGCCGGCCAGGAAGTCGCGTTAATCACGGACTCAGGAATGCCTGGACTATCGGATCCGGGATTGCGTCTGGTCCGTGAATGCATTCAGCGGGAGCTTTCGTTCACAATCATCCCAGGGCCTTCATCGATCCTGACCGCTCTCGTCGGGTCTGGATTTTCCACTGACAGATTTTCTTTCCGCGGATTTCTTCCGGTTAAAAGTGGACGACGTGAGCGTGAGTTGCGCGCCGCTGCCGGATCGGGTGAAACCATTGTCTTTTTCGAATCGCCTTATCGACTAACCAAGACACTCGCCGCCTGTATCGAGATCATGCCGGAGCGTCAACTTTGCATAGCGCGAGAGATGACAAAAAAATTCGAAGAATTTCGAGGCGGCATCGCCAGTGAGCTCCTTGCGCATTACCAAGCCCACCCGCCGAAAGGCGAGATCGTTTTGGTGATTTCGGAGCTCTGGTCATTGCGCCCTCCGCAATGGGACGGCGCCCAATCGCGACAAAGATCAGAACCGCGGCGCGGTTCTGGCGAATAAACGTGGCGCGCTCGCCGTCAAATCATGCTGCTCAAGTCAGCGTGCCACTTTGAAAGATGCGACCCGAGATTGCTTCTATCGAAAATTCCGCAGGCTCGCGCAATCTCTTTATACATCCCGTATCCATACCGCTTCTAACCGGTGGCGCTTTCAATGCTGCAAAGGCTCGCCCGCAGTACGGCCGGACGAGTCCTTCGCACCGGCAGAGTTTCACGAACAAACGGGCTGCGCCCAGCGATTATGATGTAATGGCCCGCTCGCTTCGGCTGCTTCAGCCTTTGCTCGCGGCACTGATCGTCACGTTGCTTCAGCTTGCGATGGCCATCGGCCTGCTTGCGCCAGAAGGATCCATTTCGCAGCGGTACGCCGCGCTGGTTCAGCACGACAGCTATTGGTTTATGAACATCGTGGACCGCGGTTACCAGACCATCGTGCCGCCGGTCGATCATAAGCTGATGGAAGTATCAAATGTCGCGTTTTTTCCCGCCTATCCGGCGATCGCGGCCGTGTTTCACTATGCACTTAACATCGACACGGCGACGGCGTTGTTAATCACTGCTCAAGTAGCTGCCTGGGGCTTCTGGAGTTATTTCTTTTTTTTCTGCAAGCGATGGAATGTTTCGCCTGCGCTACAAATTTGCGGCGCAGTATTAATCGCCGCCCATCCTGCCGCGTTCTTTC
>QHOR01000361.1:0-494 GCA_003219395.1 Verrucomicrobiota bacterium
GACTTAATCCGGTCCGCGGGCATCGTGTGCCGGGCTTCGGCAGTCGAATGTAGATCGGCTCGATTGCCTCCGCTTCAACCAGCGCGGGAATTACTCTTCGCGATTTTGCCGCTCCCATTTGCGCCATTAAAACGCGCTGGCGTTTCCGTGTCGTGCGACATTTTTTTGCCATTTTCTGTCACAGCGCGTATCGCATGACCGCTCACTTCATTGAGGCCAGCGCAAGCGAGCATCCTGTAGAGCTGACTGCTAAGTCTCCCTGTTTCGAGAAGCCATCGGATGCCGTCCGCGGTATAAGTCACGCTGAAATCGGAGGGACGGATCTTTATCTTTTTCACGAGGACCGGCTTTTCCTGACGCGTGCGCAAACGCTCGACGCGCTTTCGATAAGTAGCGTAACTCGGAGCGCGCTTCTTGCCCACGAGAGCCGCGACGAGTTGCCATGCGGCTTTGTCCGTCCACCGAGTGAGACGCGGTAAGTTACCAAAAGTCGT
>QHOR01000361.1:501-2364 GCA_003219395.1 Verrucomicrobiota bacterium
TTCTTTTGGTTTGGAAATCGAAGCAGATCGAACCCGCACGACGCCAACAGAATCACCTTGTCCGTATAATCCAATATCGATCGCTTTCTGCGGCCAAGGTCGCGGGCAAAGCCTAGCAACACGGCTGGCTGATTCTCAAGAAATTTCCTCGCCGCGTCCCAAACTTGCAACACCGAGAGTTCGTCACTCAAATACAATCGAATTAATAGCTTGGATCGTGAACGCGCGCTGAGCGCGAGGAATTGCTCTAAGAAAGTTCCTCGTCGCAGGGCGAGCCGTCGTTCGTTTTGGTCCGCAATTTTGGCGATCAATGCGCGGCCCGCGCTATTTGCGTATCGCTCTTCCGAGTTCATTGCGTAAGGTCCGGCAGACTTTCGATTGCGCGCCGCTTCGCTGATTCTTCGATATGCGTGTACTGCGCGCTGATCGCTGGCGAATCATGTCCGATCAGATCCTGTACGATTGCCGGGCTAATGCCGGCATTTTTCATCAAGCTGGTCGCGGTATGCCGTAGCGCGTGAAAACTGATTTCATTAAGCTTCCGGCGCGCCTGCCGACCTTCGCGGTTTGCTCGATGCGACCGCGGTGCGGCGAGGCCGGCGCTGACGAGGATCTCGTAAAATTGATTGCTGAGCGTTCCGGTCCGGTTCGCGGTGAAAGCTTTTGGAAACAATGGCTCGGCCGGATCATCGCCGGCGTGCGATTGCTCGAGTACTTTTCGCAGCGGACCAGCAAGCGGCACGAGCTGGCGGCGTTTTGTTTTCCGCGTGACAAATGCGAGCTCGCCGCGGTCGAGATCGACGTTGCGCCAGGTGAGCTTCGCTAGGTCTCCGAGTCGCTGCCCGGTGTACAGACCGAAAAGAATTAGATTGCGCCATTCTCCACCGGCAACTCTCAAAATGCGCCGGAGCTCGTCCAACGTGAACGGTCGTCGGCTCGCGCGATCGCCGGAAGTCTTGGTTCTGCGCACGCCAGCCGCAACGTTTTCGCTAACGAGTCTGCCGGCCTGAGCATCTTTCAGCGCCATTCGAATTATTTTGACCGCCTGGTTTGCGGTCGATGCGCTTACTCTTTTCGCGAGAGCGTCTCGAAAGGTAATCACATCGCGCGGCGTAAGCATCGAAAGATCCGCTTCTGATCGTTTGCCTAACGACTCGATGAAAGTGCGGACCACCTGACGATAATGGACGCCGGTTGAGTCCGATGTTTCCAGGATCTTGTTCGATGCCCACGAGGTGAAGAATGTTCTCGCCGTGGAACCTGGGAGCCGTTCGCCGTTCCGGATCTCGTAAAGATCCGCCAGAATTTTGCGCGCTTGAATTTCAGTCAGCGCATTGCCGCGCATCGCGCTTTCCAATTTTCGCGCAAACTCAAGCGCGTTGCGTCGGTCCGTTTGTTTAGTGGACCGGAAGAGTTGGCGACCAGGGACATTGATGCAGCAATGCCAGAAAGGCGAATTGTGGTGTCGATGGATGGATGGAGGCCAATTACAAGTATCTTTACAAGTAAGACGCTAATAACGTCAACCACCAATGATAACTTTCTCATAGGTAGGCCGGCATCGAATAGCCGGTGCGGTATATCCGAGGGTTCGAATCCCTCCCTCACCGGGTTGGCCTGGAATCGGCAACGAAGAGAAATGCATAACAGTTGAGCACGAGCTAAATCGCGCAGTGCAATTGCGGCCGATGAAGCGTCACAATGCAACTCGCCAGAGTACACTGGCAAAATCGCTATTATTCTTGTGCCCTCACCGCCGCGCATTTCACTCCACACGATTAAAACGATACCGGGAACAAATGCCACGACCAAAAGCGGTCGGCTAAACGGAAGGGAGCGCCGGGCATTTCCGAGAAAGACATC
>QHOR01000361.1:2388-4272 GCA_003219395.1 Verrucomicrobiota bacterium
GGCGTTGGCATCGTGGCATTAAGCGGCTGTAGTACTGTCAGCGATCTTATCACATCAAAGATGCCAGAAAGTCATTCCGGCAGGCCAGCGATCGTGGTGAGCTTGCGCGAGCAGCAAGCCTATCTCTATAGAGCTGGCTATAGAACTGCGTCGTCCCGCATATCGAGTGGTCGGGAGGGATACCGCACTCCAACTGGCCGGTTTCACGTCATCCGTAAAGACCCTGATCATCGCTCCAGTCTTTATGGTGATTACATTGATGACTCGGGCAGGATCGTCAAAGCGAACGTCGATAGCAGGCGTGATAGGCGACCACCACATTCCCACTTTGTTGGCACCCCGATGCCCTACTTTCTTGAATTCTCGCCAGGCTACGGATTACACCAGGGCTATCTGCCAGGGGTGCCCGCATCACATGGATGCATCAGGATGCCCTACTGGAAAGCGCGCCAGTTTTATGATGCCGCTCACGTCGGGACACCAGTAGTCGTAAAGCCTTAGCGAACGAGCGCGCTTGATAGCAAGACAAGGTGCCAGCTCATGATTCCGTGCGAGGACAGAGATCTCCGGCCAGTGAATGCGAAATCACTGAATGCCTCCTGTGCGGCCCGCATTCAAATGACGTTTACTTCCTGGCGGCTGCGCCCTTCACATGATGCGGAGCGAAGCGCACTTGCGGCTCTGTGGGAATTCATAAACACAGGACTAGGTTAGTCGGCAAAATCCGTGGCGATTCGCAGTCGGTGATCAAACTCGTCCGCTACACGTGAATTATTGATAGCCGTGGGTTCCACTGCCAGTTTAGTCCCAACCTTAAAACTGACTTGATAGGAAACGCCGCGCGAGGCCGAGCGCTCCAAGAGCTGTTCCGAGCAATATGGCGGTTATGCCACTATCGGGAACTCCAGGAATATTTGTGCCAAAGAGAATCCAGCCAGAAAGGCCGTATCCACCAGCTGTCGCAGGTATCGCGATAACACCGCTGAGATCTCCAACGTACCAAACCTCAGATCCGTGATTCGGGTCATTGTAGCTTGCAAACAGATAGCTAAACAAACCACCGGCGCCAAGATTTACCGCTGTGCCAGTACCATTTACATGACCTGCCAACACAGCTTGAGGCAATTGGCTAAAGGCGTTATCCGAACGGGTGAGATGCTGCCCGAAGAGGCTATCTTGAGAGCCAAGAGCCATGCCAATTAAGTGGTTCACATAACTCAATCGGTCGGAGCTCGCGGGTGGTGCGATAAAGTTTACCAAGCCGAGTTCATGGGCGTCGCCTATCGCAAGGCTGATCGACGGAGGCATAACCTGGGGATTGGCCCTCGCATTCTGACCGACTGCAAGCATCAGCCCGCAAACGGCTACAGAAACCACTGCGAATTTGTGTGTCAGAGTGTTCGATTTCATCAGGCACTTAGAAAGAGCAAAGTCTGTGCCGAAGTCACCAATTTTCAGAATATACTATAAGTGCATGTGTAGTAGACGATTACCTTCTAGTTTATCACCGTGTTGACAACCGGAACCGTCAGGTATTCCGACGATCGATTTTCGATCAGTTGGGCCGGAAGTCCCCCAACCGATTACGCTGTTGCTGACCAAACTTGTAAAACGTTCCGACGTAAGACATTTCGGCGATTCCAGCGTCAGACACGACGAGTCAGATTGATTTTAGCGTGAAATTGTAAGACATTCCGACGGCACGTAAGGCACAGGACAGCCAAAGGGCCTCGTGTTGGACATTACATCGGCCCCGCGCTGATGTAAGCGATCCGACTTTGTAAGCGCGTGCGAATCATTCGCGGGTGCGTGTCGAATATGGCGCAGAGTCCCTTGCGATAAAAGCGCAGTCGAAAGCCATGTGCTTTTGCAAACTAAGCGATC
>QHOR01000361.1:4288-4527 GCA_003219395.1 Verrucomicrobiota bacterium
CTTTGTCAGATCTAGCGGCGAGAGGCGCTTCAATTCGCGTTCGTAAATAGCACAGTGCTTGTGTGCGCCAACATTCAATTCGCGTTTGATTTGACGCGCGAGGATTTTCGTATGCCGCCCTCTGTCATTATTCTCAAATGGAGGCCGTGATAAGTCGCTTTCGGTTCTTCTCCTTTTCTGGTTTCTTTAATTGGATGCTGGACGTTCGCGTGGGACTGTTAATCGGCGAGAGAATAATG
>QHOR01000163.1 GCA_003219395.1 Verrucomicrobiota bacterium
GCAACTCTAATCCCTAACTGTTCGACCGGTCGCGCCAGCTGCCTCGCGGCATGGCCGTTTTGTTCGATAATACTGGCGGGCCCACAAAGCAGATTTTCAACACCACAACGTCCAAGATTGGTTTGAAAGGTTCGATCCGGATCGTACAAATAGCTGAGGATCAGATCGAAGCTCGCGAAATAACGTGCCAATTCCACTGGGAGCTCCGAATTTTTTGCAAAGAAGCTGGCGAGAGGTCCGTATTCGATTGAGCGAACTGCCTGCGCGTAAAACCGATTTTCTGCGAGCGTTGCGATATGCTTGTAACCGAGAATCTCAACGCGCGCATCAGGGTAAGCGACGCGGAGCGCCTTGAGCGCTGGAAGAGTGAGAATGAAATCGCCGATTGCGCCGCCGCGGATAACGAGAATGCGGTTCATGCTTTTCCTGCAGCCAAGGCCCTACCAGCCGCTTCATTGTGAAATCAACCGGCCCGTATTAAGCGGCGACAGGCGGGCGGCTACGAGGAAATCTTGTTTTAGTACCGTGTAAACGCGAATGTGAGAATTACGCAGCCGTAAATCAGCGCGATAGCATGGAAACAGCGCCAGCGAAATGCGCTGCGCGCGGTCCAATTGATTTGATCTCGCAATATGTACGGAATGGAGACCCAAAAGAGACCCGCAAGAATCAACAAATAAGCGAGTACCGTGACAAGCAAACGGCTTGTCTCGTAACGAAGAAAGGCAGCGTCGAGCAATGGCTCGGCTGCCAGCAGACAAAGAATTCCAAGAGAACGCACTGCGAGGAATTCTCCAACGAACCGCAGCACAAGGCCGTAGCCGATCGGCAACGCAATGAGCAGAGGACGCCGAAAACCGGAGAATTCACCCATCTGAATGGTACAGAGCAACCAAAACGTCCAAACAAGGCAAACGGTCAACAAAATTACCCCCGCCATCTGAGATCGCGGAAATTTTTGTGCAAAGCTGGCAAGGTCCGGTTTCAGAAATCCGGGCAGACTGAGCAATACGAGAAGTACGCCTGCGATGATTCCAGCAGCTTGTAAAGAGAATCACTGGCAGCGAAGATGCGCGACGGCGAATTGGTGGCCGTACGGCGGCGAAATTTTCAACTCGCGGTTCGGCCGATGCAACTTAAAAAGTGCTGTGCCCTTTCAGAAGGGGCGTCCCATACAAGCTGAATCCGTTGGCGCGTTGCACGTGTACGTCGACAATTTCTCCAATCAATTTTTCGGCGCCTTCAAATACGACAATCTTATTGGTGCGGGTTCGGCCCATCAAGCGTGCGCGATTCGTTTTACTCGGGCCTTCGCAGAGAACTGCGACAGAGCGTCCTACCAGACGTTGACCAGAGCGATGCATCGATTCATTAACCACCTGGAGCAAGTCCTGATTGCGCTGTTCTTTGATCTGTTCATTGATTTGATGTGGCATCTCCGCCGCCGGCGTATCGCGCCGCGGTGAGTAGCGAAAAACAAACGCGTTATCAAACTGGATCTCTTCAACTAAAGCTCGCGTCTGTTTGTAATCCTCTTCAGTCTCGCCTGGGAATCCGACGATAATATCAGTGGTAATGGCAATGCCCTCGCGTGCGTGTCGGATGCGGCGAACGAGATCGACATATTTCTCCGCCGTATAGGCTCGGTGCATCTCTTTGAGAATTCTGTTAGAGCCGGATTGCAACGGCAGATGAATGTGCTCCGTCAGCGGGGTGCGGAGAGGTAAACCGCAGTCGCTCCAGGCCGTCAATTTCATTCACCGCTTCCAGCAACTGGACAAAAGGACTTTTGCCATCGCGTTTCGGGAATTCGTGGCGTCCATACAAGTTCACAATCTGTCCAAGTAATGTGACTTCCTTCACGCCTCGGGCCACCAACGCCCGCACTTCACCGACAATTTCTGAAATGGTGCGGCTGCGTTCTGCTCCGCGCGTCTGTGGAACGATACAAAAAGTGCAATGCATGTTGCATCCCTGCATGATCGAGACGAACGCAGTAGTCTGTCTCGGCGCCAGTTGTTGATCGCGAATCGTCGATTGCGACCCCGCTTCTTCCCCAATATCGACGATAGGAAAACGCAAATCGTCCATTGCGCGATCTGATTGGCAGGGTGCGGCGGCCGGGCGCGCCGTCTTCTTCGCCACCAATTCGTCCACGTACTCGGCGACGCGATGAAACTTTTGCGTCCCCACGACCATGTCGACATGAGGCAATTTTGCCAGCAAGGACTCGCCGCGCGCTTGAGCCATGCATCCCAAGAAACCGAAGACCATATGCGGCCGTTCTTTCGCCAGGCGGCTCAGCATTCCCATTTTTCCCAGCGCTTTCTGATCAGCCATGTCGCGTACGCTGCATGTATTCAACAGCACGACATCAGCTTCCTTCTCGTGCGCAACGCGTTTATAGCCACGCGCGATGAGTGAGTGAGCGACCTGTTCCGAGTCGCGCTCGTTCATCTGACAGCCGTAGGTTTTTATGAAAAATGTAGGCATGAACAGGTGAAAAGGATACACATCCAACTCGCATTCGCCACAGAGACACTTCCGTCAGCAGCGGCCGTTCAAGCCAGTGATTCTGCGCCGTCAGATGTTGGCCGTTTTAACGCCCTGCCGTCGTTTCGCGCTTAGGCTGTGCTCCCATGCGACTGCGGAAAGCCGTTGCAATGGCTAATGCACAACAGGCGCGTGGTCACCGGCTCAAACCCGGTGTTAATGAAATGACCTGCCGCATGCGACTTCATGTGGTTCGTGACAATCGTACGATTCATGTCTTAAATCCGGCATGGCGCCCACGAACAATGAACCGCCGGCAATTGGAATCATTGGCGGAAGCGGTCTTTATCAAATGGAGGAATTACGTGATAGCAGCGAATTCAACATTGATACACCATTCGGGCGGCCATCGGATACGCTAGTTGGCGGGAAGATTCACGGACGGCAGGTTTACTTTTTGCCGCGACATGGCCGCGGTCACCGAATCTTGCCGCATGAAATCAATTACCGCGCCAATGTCTATGCGCTGCGTTTTCTGAACGTTCGCTGGATTGTCTCGGTAGCAGCCGTGGGCAGCCTGCAGGAAAAATACGCGCCGCGAGATGTGTTGCTGCCTTCGCAGTTTTATGACCGCATGAGCGGGCGCGCAGTGCACACGTTTTTTGGGCAGGGTATCGCCGCGCATGTGGCGTTTGCCGAGCCAATCAGCACGAACCTGCGCAATCTTCTGGCGGAATCAGCGCGATCTCTGGGCATCCCGGTGCATAACGGTGGCACCTACGTGAATATGGATGGTTCTGCTTTTTCCACACGCCCGGAATAGGCATTGAATCACCGCAACGGTTTCGACGTGATCGCGAAGACGAATTTACCCGAGGCGAAACTTGCTCGCGAAGCGGAGATGGCATTCGCCACCATGGCGATGATCACCGATTACGATTGCTGGAAAGTGGAAGAAGAAGCGGTCTCAGCGGAAATCGTCCTCAGTCATTTGATGGCTAACGCAGTGACGGCGAGGAAAATAATTCTGGATGTAATCCCGCAAATCCCGACGGAGCCGAATTGGCCGGAGCATTTCGCCCTGAATGCGGCGCTGGTCACCGATCGCAAGCTTTGGCCTAACGCTACGGTCGAAAAGTTGAAACCAATTTTGTGGCGGTTCCTATAGAACAAAAAAAATGCCAACAACGAATTCGAGCGCCGGCAAAATCCGAATACGGACGCACGAATCGAGACGGAGCTCGCCGTCCGTTTCTTATCGTTCGAGTTCCGTCACTTCCGAATCGCCTCGCAAAGTGATCGGATCTGATCTTCTTGATGTGCGGCTGTCACTGTGATGCGCAATCGCGCGGAGCCTTTGCCCACAGTGGGATAACGAATCGCTGGGACGAGGAATCCTTCGTCTCGCAGCGTGGAGGCGAGATTAAGCGCCGCTTGCTCGTCGCCCACAATCAATGGGAAAATCGCGCTACCAGAGACTGAGTTGAGAGTTGCGAGTTGAGAGTTGCGACTTGCATCCTGAAACCTTTCGGACGCGCACGATAGCAAAAGCTCCCGCATCCATCTGATTTTTTCCCAGAGCAAAAGCCTGCGCTCCTCACCTTTTGATGATGCCAGGAAACCGACGGCAGCCAGCGCCGCTGCTACGACAGCTGGCGACGGTGCTGTCGAATAAATGAATGAGCGGGCGCGGTTGATCAGCCATTCAATAAGTGTACGAGAACCGCAAATGTAGCCGCCGCTCGTGCCGAGCGCCTTGCTTAAGGTTCCCATCTGCACATCGACGTCGTTATTCAGGTTTTCAGCCGCAGCGAGGCCGCGTCCATTCGGACCAATCACGCCAATTGCATGCGCTTCATCGAGCATGAGGAGGGCACCGAAACTTTTTTTCAGTTCCACTAACTCGCGCAACGGCGCACGATCACCGTCCATCGAGAAAACCGACTCCGTCACTATGAGAATACGCTTGCCAGGATATTGGCGCCGAGCCCATCGAAGGTGGCTCTCAAGTTTGGCGACGTGATTATGTGGAAAGACGCGCAGAACCGCGCCACTGAGTTTTGCGCCGTCGAGGAGTGAGGCGTGGCAGAGCTTGTCCAGCAGGACGACATCCTTCTTGGTGACCAGGGCGGGAATGGTTCCAAGCGCAGCAGCGTATCCGCTACTAAAACAAAGTGCAGCCTCGGTTCGTTTCCATTTCGCCAGCGCGCGCTCCAATGCCAGATGCGACGATTGTGTTCCACTGATCAGCCTGGAGGCACCGGCGCCGACACCGAATTCAGCAATTGCCGCGATGGCTGCGTCGCGTAATCGGGAATCGTTTGCCAGACCGAGATAATCATTTGACGAAAAATTGATCAATTGGCGGCCGCCGATCTCTACTTCGGGTCCTTGCGCGCTACTCAGTTCCCGGAGATGTCGGTCCAACGAACGCGCACGCAACCCATCCAGTTCCTCCGCGAAAAGCTTCTCCATCACACGCAATTGAATTGCGCCACGGATCAATTGAAAATGATAAAATGAAAAAGACGCGATACCTCGATCACATTGACTTGCGCGTGCCGGATCTGAAACGCGCACAGAAGTTTTATGGCAAGCTGTTACCGGCGCTCGGGTTTACCTGCGATCGCTCGAACAGACGGTACGGAATTTTCTATGCGGGCGGCGGCGATAAGCCCGAAGCGTTCTTCGCCTTCGACCAAGATCGGCGTCATCAGCCAAACAAAACGCGAATCGCTTTTTGGGCTGAGACCCGTGAAGAAGTTGATCGCCTTGCGCGGCTCGTGCGCAAGATCGGTGGGAAGAATCTGGAAGGCCCAGAACTTTGTCGCGCCTACAGCCGCGGCTATTACGCCTGCTTTTTCGAAGATCCCGACGGTAATAAACTGGAAATTTGTTGCCGGGAAAGTCCGATTATTGCGGAATGACCTGGTTTCGGCGAAGATTTCGAGAATGACTAAACCGGCGCATGAGCCTGCGATTCTGCAGGAACCGCGTCGCCATCGCTATCTCCGGCTGATCGCGCTGTTCAAAATCGGCAAAGGTGTCTTGTTGCTTTTGCTTGGTATTTCATTGCTTTTCCTGAACGCACGAAGTCGCTGGATGGATGCCCTGTCGAACTGGACCGCTGATGAAATCTTGTTAGAACACAGCAAGACAGTGAATTATCTGCTGAACAGACTGCAAGCCGTGCTGGCCGGTGGAACGTTGCGTGCCACCGGCTTTTTAGCGCTTTTTTACACGGCGGTACTTTTTACCGAAGGAATCGGCGTTTACCTGGAGCAACGCTGGGCGGAACTGCTTATGATATTTGCAACGGCGGCCTTGATTCCACTTGAGATACGTCACATTTGGCATCATCCAGGAGTCGTAGGTGCACTCATTTTGCTGGCGAACTGTTTTATCGTCTGGTTCCTGTATAGCATACTTAAGCGCGATAAGGCCAAGGGGCTCGTCGCTCAGCAGCGCGAACTCGTGGAAACGCGGTAGAGAGCCTGGCGCTAAACGCGTAGCGTTCATCCGAGCCTGGCGCAACGCGCCAAGCGATGGCAAGAAAGCTATCGCTGAAAGATGCGGTTCATTTGGCAGTGTCCAAACGCGCTTTCAGCGCTTGTGCGTCGGGCCATCAGGTCCTGGGGCGATGCCACATTAAAGGTGAGATTCGTCTTGGCGCTGAACGCAACCGTTTGCGGGCCAGCTGAATGCTTCCACAACACCTTTGGGATCTTTCCACGGGTTAAAGCGCGAAACCTGGACCACGAGCGGTAAATCTGGGGGAATTTCATAGCGCGCCAGACGCGCGTTGATTTCTCGATCGCTGAGTTGACGATTCTTGACCGTAAACGGATCGATCGCCGGCATCATCACCCGTTTCGGTGGCTTCATCTCTTGAGCGAAATCGTTGCAGCTGAGGATCACGGCGTTGTACCTGTCGATCCAGCGCCGTACGTATTTCCATGTTTCTGCATCCGGATGGGAAATATCGAGGTGACAGCGCCAAAGCCAGGGCACTTCTTCTCGTAATGCTCAATCAACGGCAGTGGCTGCGGGTCGTGCACGATAACGAAGTCATGATCGAGAAATTGCGCACGCTGTTCTCATAAATCACCTGTTCCAAAATCTCTGTTTTGATTTTGGAGAAATCGATTTCTCCACCTTGAAGGGCGTTGTGCATCTTCTTGGTGATAGAGAAAAAATCGGGCGTGCCTTGAATCACTCCCCACTCGCTGCGCAGTCCAGGGCTGTTCATCAGGAGGGTGAGCGAAGAAATTGTCTCCGCCACACCGCCGCCGTAGCACGTAGAATTGAAATTCGCGACGCGTGGTCCTTTGAGTTTGGCGGCCTTATCGCGAATTCGGTCAACAGCCTCGCCGCCAACGAGCGGCTCATAGTCGTCGATTTGCGTGATGCGATACCGGCTCATTTGTGAATAATTCGTTTATGAGCGAGCACACGCTCGCAACCGGCGCCAGTAGCGAATTAGTTTTGCGTTACCTAAAACTGACGGAGCAATGAAGACGCCGAAAATAGACGATAAACTGAGACTGCTGGCAGAGTTCGGGCAAACCGACGCAATCTGCGTCGAGATACTCAAAAATCCGGCTACGGAGGAGGGTATTTTACTGAAGGTGATGGCGCGTGGTCCATTCGAACAAGGGCAACAAGTCTGGATTCTCGATCGCGATGGATCGAAAGTCGGCGCTACCGTTGAAAAGGTTCTTGAGCAAACCATCGACAGCGAAGTGACGCTCTCGACGGTGTTACCGGCGTAAGCTGCAAGCTGAGCGCCTGCACTGGTCCTGCATCGCATCACCTGTCAAGCAAAGCCCCGCGGTACGGCACGCTCCCCGGCGTGAGAACGCGCGCTCTTCTCACACGGCCATTCCCGCGTCACGTTCCGTTCCCTATTGAGACGAATGGAATCAACGAATGCCCAACGCGGTTTTAACTTTCTCCAGGTCAACGAGCGGGAAGGTAAGCCGCGGAAGCGCGGCTTAACGGAGATCCGTGGGCCGTATTATTCCGTCATAGGCCGCCGTTACCTTGAAGATCTATTCGAGACGATGGGTGCCTACGTTGATTCGCTTAAGTTTGCCGGCGGCTCGTTCACACTTATGCCACAGCAAGCGGTAGCCGATATCATCGAGCTTTGTCACAAATACCAAGTGGTGGTTTCCACAGGCGGTTTCGTTGAGCGCGTTCTCGTGCAGGGCCATGAAGCCGTGCGCAAGTACGTTGCCTCATGTAGAAAACTTGGGTTCGACATCATCGAGATCTCAGCTGGATTCGTGTCTATTCCAACTGACGATTGGCTGCGGCTAATCGAATTAGTTCGAAAATCCGGACTAAAAGCGAAACCAGAAGTAGGAATTCAATTCGGTGCAGGAGGCGCCACCGCGTCTGCAGAACTGGAAGCGGAAGGTACACGTGACCCAAGCTGGGCCATCGCACAGGCAAAGCGATTTCTCGACGCTGGGGCCGACATTATCATGATCGAAAGCGAGGGCATTACCGAAAACGTCGATCCGTGGCGGACGGAGGTCCCAGCGAAGTTCATCGACGAGATCGGCGCGGATAAACTGATGTTCGAAG
>QHOR01000362.1:0-1718 GCA_003219395.1 Verrucomicrobiota bacterium
GAACAATGGCTTCGTGAAAATGCTTTTTAACAATCAATTCCTCTTCCAGTTTGGCCCCCTGGACCAGGGGTTTTGGCCAGATGGCATTTATACCGCGCCCACCGATCTCGCCCTCCGCAGCGACATCGAGATGGAGCGCGCCCTCGGCTTCAACATGGTCCGCAAGCACATCAAGGTCGAGCGCTCACGCTGGTATTATTGGGCCGATAAACTCGGCATCCTTGTCTGGCAGGATATGCCCAGCGCCAATTCCTATACCGGCAATCCTCAACCGCTCGACGCGGCGGAGTTTGAGTCCGAGTTAGTCCGCATGGTCACCAACCATTGGAATCACCCCTCCATCATCATGTGGGACATTTTTAACGAAGCCCAGGGACAGACCAACACCGCCGCCTATGTCTCTGAAGTCAAAGCGCTTGATCCTTCTCGATTGGTCAACCAGGCGAGCGGGGGAAATTATGTTGGCGCCGGTGACGTGCTCGATGTTCACAGCTACCCAAACCCGGGTTATCCCACCAGCGCAACCCAGGCGGGTGCGTGTGGCGAGTTTGGCGGTGTCGGACTCGGCATTACCAACCATACCTGGGCCGCCGGCTGGGGTTATATCGGCGCAGCCGATGGCGACGATCTCACAGGCAAATTCGAGACCTTTTCCGCCCAACTCTGCGATTTCGTCCAGAATCACGGCCTCAACGCGGCCGTCTATACCCAAATCACCGACGTCGAAACCGAATTGAACGGCCTCTTCACTTACGACCGCAAGGTTCGCAAACCCAACCTGCAGCGAATCCAAGCCGCCGTGCTCGCGCCTTTGGGACAGTATAGCTACAGCGTCGTCGTCCCCACTTCCCAAACGAATGGCCAGACTTGGAAATACACGACCGCCGCCCCTTCTTCGGGTTGGTATGGTACCAATTTTAGCGATGGTGCCTGGAACAGCGGCCTCGGCGGATTCGGCACCGCCGGCACGCCCGGCGCCGTCGTGCGCACTACCTGGAACACCGCCGACATTTGGCTGCGCCGCACGTTTAATCCCGGCGCCCTAACCGCCCAGCAAATCGCCAATCTCGGCTTCCGCTTGCACCATGACGAAGACGTCGAGGTTTATTTGAACGGCGTGCTCGCCTTCTCCACCGCCGGCTTCACGGCCACCTATCTATACTATCCGCTGAACGATGCCGCCCGCGCCACCCTGCTCACCAACGCGAACAACACGCTCGCGGTTCATTGCCATCAGACCGCAGGCGGCCAATACATCGATATCGGTCTCGACGTGCGTACCGTTTTGGTTGCGCCCCCCCAATTCGTAACCCCTGTCTGGATCGAAAACGGGACCGGCCTGAAAAGCGAATACTACAACGGCACTACCCTCAGCAACCTCGTCCTCACCCGCACCGACCCGAACATCAATTTCAACTGGGGCTCCGCTTCCCCGGCCTTGGGAGTTTCTAACAACCAATTCTCCGTCCGTTGGACCGGTCAAATCCAGCCCCGCTATTCCGAAGGCTACACTTTCCACCTCACGACAGACGACGGTTGCCGCCTCTGGATAAACAACACGCTCCTCATCGACAAATGGCACGATGATTCCGGCACGGATGTCGCAAGCAGCATCGCGCTCACCGGCGGCGCGCGCTGCGATCTCCGCGTCGAGTATTACGAGAACGGCGGCTCCGCGTCCGCGAAGCTCGAATGGAACAGCGCCAGCCAGTTGCGCG
>QHOR01000362.1:1806-2308 GCA_003219395.1 Verrucomicrobiota bacterium
TCCCCCTCGGCAGTGTGCGGCCGCAAGGCTGGTTGCTCACTCAATGCCAATTGCAGCGAGACGGACTCACCGGCTATGCCGAAACGATTTACCCCGCCGATCTCGGCACCAACAGCGCCTGGCTCGGCGGCACGGGTGAAAATTGGGAACGCGGCCCTTACTACGCGAAAGGACTCATCCCGCTCGCTTACGGCATGAACGACGCGGGCCTCAAACTAAAGGCGCAAAAATGGATGGATTGGACCCTCAACCATCAAGGTGCTGATGGCTACCTCGGCCCCGCTTCGAATAACGATTGGTGGCCTCGGATGGTGATCACTTACGCGCTGCGCGATTATTTCGAGGCGACCGCTGACGCCCGCGTCCCCACCGTCCTCAGCAATTATTTCCGTTACATGCTGGCCAATCTGCCCGCGCGCCCGCTGAGCGACTGGGGCAAGGCCCGGGCTGGCGACGAAATGGATGTCGCCCTTTGGCTCTACAATCGCAACGGGGACACCAA
>QHOR01000362.1:2326-4040 GCA_003219395.1 Verrucomicrobiota bacterium
ATTGGCCCGGAATTTTAGCGAGCAACAATTTCATGCTCTACGGCGCCGACTATCAGCCCAAGCACAACGTCAATGTCGAACAGGCCCTCAAATTCCCTGTTGTTTAGTATCAGGTCTCGAAACAATCCAGCGACCGTGACGCGCTCTACTCCGGCATTGCCAATCTAATGCGCGAGCATGGACTCTCGTCGAGCATCAATAGCGGCACCGAGTTCCTCTCCGGCAATGCCAGCATTCAAGGCGTGGAACTGTGTTCGACCGTCGAGGCCATGCTCAGCCTCGAAACCGCGATCCGCATCACTGGCGATGCCTCGCTAGCAGACCGTTTGGAAGCCATCACCTATAATTCCCTTCCCGCTGCGCTAGCCAACAACATCAAAGCCCACCAATACTACACGCTCCCGAATAATGTAATTTCGATCAACGGTGGCCACGGCTTCAACCAGGATTACGCCAACGCCACCTTGCCCGGTCCAAACTCAGGCTTCCCTTGCTGCCGCTACAACTTCCACATGGGCTGGCCAAAGTTCATCCAAAACTCCTGGGCGGCCACTTCCGATGGCGGCCTCGCGTTGCTAACCTACGGTCCGACAGCCGTCAATGCGATGGCCGGTGGCACACAAGTTCAGATCACCGAGGACACCTCATACCCATTTGAAGAAGAAGTGCGCCTGCGCATTTCCGTAAGCAACTCTGTCACCATGCCGCTCGTCGCACGCATTCCCGGCTGGTGTACCAATGCCACCGTGAGCGTGAATGGCCAAACCCAATCTGGCGTAGCGTCCGGTAATTTTTTCCGAATGACACGCACATGGACCAACGGCGACCTGGTGGTCATCAGCTTGCCTATGCCGATCCAAACCCCATCCGGTCCCAGCAGTTCCGTCGCTATCTATCGCGGGCCGATTCTGTATTCCCTGCCGGCCGGAGAAAACTGGACCGTGCGTACGCCCGACCCCTTCGGTCTCGGCTTCGATGAATTTGAAGTGCGCCCGACCACCTCCTGGAATTACGCATTGCAATTGGATCCGGCGAATCCGTCCGCCTCCCTCACGCCCTCGCGTCTCACCACTCCGCCCAATCCGTTCGATCCCGCGCAGCCATCCGTCAGCCTCAGCGCCAGCGCGAAGCAACTGCCCGGCTGGACCATCGGCTGGCTCGGCACTCAATCATTCGAGCCGCCCGTCAGTCCGGTTACCTCTACCAACTCACTCCTAGCAGTAACGCTCCTGCCTTTCGGCTCCCAACACTTGCGTGTGAGTTGGTTGCCGTATCTGGGCGTGCCTTCCCCCACGACCCGCTCATTCATGGAGAATTTCGATTCCACGTGGAGTCAACGCTGGACCGTCTTTGGCGGAAACTGGTCCGCTCGTAACAGCACCCTGAGCACCGTCCCCGCCTCGGCCAATGGAGTCAAAGCTCTGGCCATGGCCACCGCCTTCACCAATTTTACTTACGAAGCCGACGTCCTCGTCGGCTCACTCGGAAACGCCGGCCTGATTTTTCGAGTCACCAAACCCGACATTGGCGCGGACGCTTACTGCGGCTATTACGCCGGCATTAATTCCCAGAACAGCCGCCTCGAATTCGGCTATGCCAACAACAGTTGGCACCAGATTACGAACGTGCCCATGACCATTGCTGCCAACACATTTTATCATCTCAAGGTCCAAGCCCTCGGCTCGCGCTTGCGCGTCTTTGTCACCGATACCAA
>QHOR01000164.1:0-7863 GCA_003219395.1 Verrucomicrobiota bacterium
TATCAAATTGAAAGCTCCACTTCCTCCTGAGGTTCTCAATCAATGTCGTGTTCTCAAAAAGCGATGGGAACAGCTGGCTCCTCTTGGTCTCGCGCCAGCCAATTTTTGGGACGAGACAGTTCGGCATCCGACGCGGCGTGATCTTCGCGCGACGATCAGTTTGAAACAGATTGGTTCGGCCGCCTTCGCGCGACCGCATTTTCTCGTCGAGTTCGAGAGTTTTCAGGCGAGGGCAGGGACACGGTATCAAATCAGCGGCGCTTCGTTGTCGCATCTGGTCCGCCTGACGAGTCGAGAACAGAATTTGGCGCGTTTGGTATGCGACGGGCGCAGTAATCAGGAGATTGCCGATGAAGCTGGTTTGAGTCTTGAAACGGTGAAAAGACATCTTCATTCCATCTTCTGCAAACTGGGAGTGTCCAGTCGCAGCCGATTGATGGCGCTGATGCGATAGCACTCGCGGCCGAAGTAGGCCGCCGCTCGCCACTCGCCACTCGCCACGGCGAGTAAACTCTCAGCGGGCTTTGGGAAACTGCTCGCCGATTTTTGCAAACGCACAGAATGCGCGTTACGCGATCAGGCTGACGGACGGCTCACCGAAGCAATTGTTCAGGGAACTTCGCGTTCCATTCCCGTTGCAGAATACGGCACTGACGCCATCGCAACGTCCTGCCCGGCTTCGTCGGATCCCAGCCTTTCGGATTCGGCAGGACGGCCGCCAGCATTGCAGACTGCTCTCTCGTAAGACCGCGCGCGCTGACGCCGAAATAATGCTGCAAAGCTGCTTCGACCCCGTAGATCCCGCGCCCCATCTCGATCACGTTTGCATACAGTTCCAGGATGCGCCGCTTCGGCAACAGCGCCTCGCGCGTAAACACCCAGCGAGTTCTACACTGCTGGGCGAAGGGGTCGAGCAAGTGGCTCTTGTAAGAGATAGTGTTTGAGTTGTGCTTTGAGAAATCGCCTGCCTGAACCACTCTTAAGATATGTTTCGCGTCCTAAGGCGTCTTGCTGGTTCAAATAAGCCTCATAATAATTAAGCTTCCACGGACCGCGATGAGATGTAGTAAAGCTCTCGCCGTCTTGATGCTGCCCCAACCGCGTGCGCAGTTGGTTGAGAAGCCAATGTAGAAGCCGGAATCTCTCTCCGACCGCAAGATGTACACGTAAAACATCCGCTCTTCTTCTACCGCGACAGCCGCGTAGGGGTTCGCAGGGTGCAACCATTACGGCGGGAGGCTGCGAGTTCTCCCGAGTCAGTCTAGGGAAGCCGGCAACTCGATTTTGGTGAAAACCGAGGCGAAGCCTTTTACGCGGATGAATCACACCACCGCAACCTGCATTGCTGGGATGAGGAGCAAAACCACGAGCAAGAGCAGAATCCATTTTTTCCCAAGACCGCGTGAGGCGGAGCCTTTTACGCGGTTTACGCGGCGTTTCCTGGCATTCGGCTTTGCCATCATCGCCAAGAGACTGCGATGGCGACCCGAGCGCAACCTGTCGTGATGATGGGGTTCTGCGGATCAGAACGCGGTACCGAGGCAAAGGCAAACGACTCTCAACTAAAGGCTCGCTTGTCCACCGAAGGGCCGACTCGCCGTGGCGAGCAGGCCGTTCCATCAGCCCTCAACTAATGCGAATCATCGAGAACGGAAAGATCACAAAATCGGGAGCCAAGAAGAATGGTTGTGTTTAAAAACCAGGACTGACGCCAATTTCGCCAACTTTTGACTTTCAAACTTGAGCTTAATTATTCAAGCTGCCTCACCGGAGATCGTGATCTTTCAAAATGAAAACACACCGTTCATATCCACTGACATTTGGCGGAGCACTCCTTGGAGTGATCTGTTCTGCACTCGGTCCCCCGATAACTCGGGAGTGCAGCGCGGCGGGAAACGGTTTTCCTGCTCCCGAAATACTTCAGACCGGCGACTTGATCTGGCCGAAGAAACCAAACGTAATTGTCCCGTACAACTCGGCTCCAGGCGCCGCCGATAACCAAGAGGCCGCTCGGTGGGAACACGAGAAGAACGACTACGTAGCAAAACTGCGGCAGAAACCCGAGCTATCCCCTGAAGAAAAGCAACGCTATACCGCTCTGCGCGATATGAATTATCAAGAGTTCATAGCGCAGTATTTGGAGGATCAACCATTAGGTTCGGCCAGGCCTTATTCAAATGCTTTCGACGCGGTAGGACATGTCGCAATAATAGAGGTTGTTCATGGAGCACCCACTGTGATCGAGGCGATGATCGGATTCGGAGTCCGGCGGCTGACGTACAAGCAATGGCTCGATGGACGCAATGGCGAAGTATTCTGGGTCGGCCGTCTCAAGGGCGTGTCGAACGACAAGAAAGCCGCTGTCGTAAAGACAGCCGCCAGCTATATCGGAAAACCTTATGACTTTTGGAACTTCAACCTTAGCGACACGGCCGGATTCTATTGTTCGAAGCTTGCGTGGTTTTCCATTCTGTCGGGTACCGGATTTGCCCCTGATGATAACGCAAACCCCGTGCGAGTGTTTTGGTACTCACCAAAGCAGCTAATGCATTCGCCGCACATCGAGATGATCGTAAATCCCGGTAACTACGGAGCGCCGATTCATCGGCCTTGAGGAGCTATGCGACTGGCATTTATTTTTGCTGGGCTCATCGGTGCGTCCTTCGTTTCACCCGTACTCGTATTTTGCCAAGAGACGCCGTCGTCGAATGGCGCTGCCAAGCCGGCTTTGCTGACGTGGGACGACATTCAGCGCACGAACGAAACTTCAGTCGTGTATATAGATTTCTCTGCAGCCGCCGCGAACGGCGCTGTGGATAAGTGGACTGGAACCGGCTTCATCGTCAGTCCCGAGGGGCATGTGCTCACGTGCTCTCACGTGCTGCCGCCGAGGGGAAATTACCAATCCTATGATGCACAGGTCGTCATTGGTGCTCAACAGGGGACCCCGTACAGGATCAGTTCGGACGATATCGTCGACAGGTTCGACGACTCTGATCTCGTGTTATTTAAGCTCCCACAGGCCCAAGAACATTGGCACAGCATACAGACAGTAAGGAAGAAAGCGGCTTTGCACATGCCCGTAATGGGTCTTGGTTTTCCAGAGAATCAGGGCCTCACATACGCGAAAGGTGAAATAACAAATTTGCGGCCAAAAAAGGTTACATGCTGGTTAACCAGCGCACCTTTGAACAAAGGTATGAGCGGTGGACCAATCTTCGACGAGACCGGCGCTGTAGTTGGGGTGATTGCCTCTGGTCATCCCGGAGCGCAGCTGATCAGCGAAATCATTCCCATTACCTTCGCATGGCGTTTCTTGGAAGAAGTCGATTCTCCGGTCGTCTCGGCCCAAAATCAAAACCTGCAACATACGGCGGAGGTGGTGGCAAAGGCAGCCCAGATCGTGGAAAAAACAGAGCAAACCTTGCCTGAAAAGCAACTCGGTCCAGAGGACAAGGCTAAAGCGGACGAATTAGCGCAGAAAGCAGAACAGTCGAAGGATGCCTGGATGTCAGTGTACAGCAGATTTGTTGAACTCAGCAAGACGAAGCCGCGTGCTGAATCTAAGTCGGAACGTAAGGCAGTAATCAGCGATGTTGAAAAGGCGGCACAGCAATATCACGAGAGTAGCAATGCCTTGGCCGTTTTCGTGCAGCACCCACAATAAAGCACTGTGCTGGCGGCCGCTACACCAGGTCCCACAGAATCTCCGCCAACGCCCGCGCACGCGAGCATCGCCTCGCTGAGCGTCGTCCTGCCGGACGACGCGTGACCCACGATGGCAAAGTTCCGAAGATCCCCTGCAGAGGGCGTGGCCAAATCAAATCTGTTCCTGCTCTAAACACGCCTCGAATTCGCCGAGGGCGCAAGCTGAAATCTCCGCCTCCTGTTTTCGAGATTGGACGAGTTAGTTGTGCGTTTCGAAGGAAGCAGTGAACGCGCTAACTGCCCGGGGTTAGCGAAACCCGTTCGAGATCACCACTGTCAAAAAGACAACTGACCCATTCTTGTTCTGCAGTGAAGCTGCGCGAAGCGTGAGTCTAAGTCATCACTGCAATAAGAAGGCTCATTATTGTGGGCAACGTCACCAGTGGCCATAGGTTCGCGACGTAAATTTTCCAGCCATATTTCAACACCGCAAGCTCATCTTGGCATCTGCCGTAAATGGCCAGATCCACGATGAAACGGTAAATCCAAAAGGCGATCGACAGCAGGAGAATTGCTAGCACAGAGTTTCCGGCAAGTAAGCCGATTCCGCGCGCAATCTGCAGCCCATCGTGTGATTTGAGCGGAGTTTTCGCGTCCGCAGGAAAGCCTAGCCTTAACGCAACCCACCACACGAACCATGCAATAGCGAGCAGAATCAAGGTCGCCGGTACTGCACGATAGACCTGGAGCCAACGAGCTCGGTTGCTCAGAAGAGACGGCAACTTTTGTCGGTAATCTGCCTGGAGAATCAGACCTACGGAAATTAGGATTCGGGAGAGTCTCGGTTTGTGCCCAGAGCTGTAATCCTGCATCTCATCAACGAAGGTCGCTGCGTCTCGCCCGTACTGGAGCGCTCCCAACGGCGACAAAGACTCGTTGGTATGTTCCTCGATGGACAGAAGTGCTCGCTCTACCGCGGTTTTTACGACCCGTCGTTCGGAGCGCGCCATGTTCCCAACTTCCCCGAGCAAAACGAAAGAGCCGTAGACTAGCTCGTCCAGCGTGGGCTGGAGTCGTTGCACCGCCTCCTGTGCGGAGCGCACAAGCTTCTTCTTGAGAGCATCGTCGGAGCTTTCCTGTGCCCACCAGTAGGTGACCATGAGGTTTTTCGGATCGTTAAGCACCAATTCATAGTTCTGGTGCGCTTGCTGAAAAACGAAACGCGAAATTGTTTGCAGTAGTTCATTGTCGACGTTCATCACATGAAGCGCCAAACAGGCTAGCGTTGACGAAAATAAGCTATCGCAGACGGCACCGCGCTGATCGACAAATGGACTGACCAGATTTTGAAAACGTGCATCACCAACTTCACCGGCACCGCGCTTGTGGAAGGAGTAGACCATGAGCGCGATTGCGTTGAGATCGCGGTCCTTATAGGCGGAAAGTAGTTCAGGATGTTCTAGCTTTTCATTGACCCAGAGTCGCCCGGCGACCGCAAGTTCGTTAGTCTCTGGACTGACGTATCCGGACTGAACAATTCCCTGAATGTAGAAGGCCAAACCAAGAGGATCATGATCATCGAAGATCACAAGATCCGACACATCTTGCTTGAGTGCCGAAGCTAAGGTCAGCCGAACGCCTTCAACCTCTGACGGCGTGATCCCCTGCTGGACTACAGAAACCACGGTACCCTCCGAATCCGCGGACTAAGCACGCCCTTCCACTGATTTTCTGAAAATGCTGCCGTGAACCGTGCCGCGAGTGCTGCGTACTCGAGCGTTACTGGTTGGCCAACAAGAGGGGTCATGGCTTTGTAGTTCAATCGGGTCAACGCAAGCACCTGTTTCGCGATACTTGCCCCTTCAACAAAAGGTTCAGGGTATTGATTGAAGCTGACCTTCAGAAATACTGGTGTTCCAATCCGCTTCTGTGATAACTCGGTGTAGCCAGTCGCGGAGATCAGCAATTCCCAGTCGGAGAGATGCACAAAGTGGCATCGCGGGAAGCTTCCATCGGTGATGCGAAGATCGTACAGCCTCATTGGATGGCTGGTGTCGATTGTCACAAAAGCGATTCGGGCTTCAGGCACCTTCGCTGTCACTTTTTCGATGATCAGTCGTCGCTCTTCCTTGCCGAAGCGTTTGTAGTAGTGAATCGCGATTGTCGCTGGATATGAATTCTGTGCCTCCTTGTACCTGTCCAGCGACTGGTCGATGAGCTGCGCGAATTGCTGCTCGTGATTTGTGTAATCATACTGCGCAGCCATGCTCTCGAAGAACATCCACCGACCGAGCCGATCGAAGATGTTGGCATAGCTCACGAACCTAAGTTTTGCGCCGCTCCTCTTCGTAGTCGAAATACGTTCACCGATCGACACCCCGATGATCATATCAAACTCCTCGATATCTTCGGCCAGTACCCACGGAATTCCGCCGGCTTTCGCGAAGAGCGCGCTACCGATTGTGACGTGTTTCCATTCAGGCTTTTGGAAAACAAAGCGCGTAAGCATTTGTGATGGCAGTCCCCGCTCCAAGAGAACGGGCTTCACAGCAAAGTACGGAGAATCCAAGGACGTAGGCGGCGTCCGATCGTTCAGATATGTAACGACTACACCGATCTGATTCTCCTTTTCGTCGCGTGTGGCCAAACATTGTGCGCCGTTCACATAGGCATCCGTACTATCCGACGAAATTGTCTCCCGATCGACGATGACAAGTTTAGTTCGGAAGAAGCGCGCCATACCTCCTGGCATGACGCCGGTCCCTTTGTTCAAGTCTCCGATCATCTTCTCTACTTCTGCCAAGCCCGCCTTAGACCCGAGCAATGCGAGTTTGATTAGGGGCTTGTCCTTCGTGAATGCACCGAAAGCCCGGAGCCCATGGTACGGCTGCAGATGTGTGGCTGAACTGTCCGTCTTATCGAATAACAATAGCGGTTCTGCGACTCGGTCTTCGCGAGGAAACGAAGTGCCTGTCACGGGGACGAATTGCTGGTCAACGGAGACCCCGATCTCGCCTATCGAAAA
This sequence comes from Verrucomicrobiota bacterium, assembly GCA_003219395.1. Lineage (GTDB taxonomy): Bacteria > Verrucomicrobiota > Verrucomicrobiia > Chthoniobacterales > UBA10450 > Udaeobacter. The sequence continues at coordinate 6,674 of QHOR01000164.1, forward strand.
AGGAACAACCTCGTGGCTGCCTAAGAAATTGATGACCTTGCGAGTGCTTTCGTATCGCTCGAGCGGCGCCTGAGAGCTGTCGAGAAATGATTTTTGTCTAATGTGTTCTACAAGCCGGAAGTTCGCATTTATCTTGTTTAGAATCTTGTCCTGTATTACTTCCGGGCGCGGCGCGATGAACACATGCGCGGCCGGAACAGTTTCTTTCGTGCCGTTTTCCATCTTCAGTACTTCGCAACGGATGTTCGAAGGATCGTCCTTGATGTCGAGGATACTGCACTCCTCGTCCGTCTCGCTGACGTCGAGACCGGGGCGGATCCGGCCGGGAAGATCCAAAAGATCCCGAGTCGGAATGCCCATCCGAACGAGATTTTCGACACTTGCGGTCATCATGAGAATCACGTGCGGGTCAATCGTCAGATAGAAGTCCTCTTCCTCGGGCACTTCAGGACTTGGGTATGAAACAACACGGAATTCGAAACCGGCGAAAGTTTGGAAGATATTCGCCAGCCGCGCTGGAGAATCGGACTTTTTGGCCCAATAAGCAACGTAGTCGACACCCGGTTTGAACGAGCATCCCGCGGCTCTCAATTTATCTCTCAATCCGATTTCAATGAGCCGGCGAGTCAGGGATGTTTCTGGCGTGACTGGCAGCGCATCGCTACCGTCCAGGAATGTTATTGTGTAGAACTTTTCGTTATGTTGTATTGCGCCCATTGGCGCATCCGCTCCTAGGGGGATTTCATAGACGGGCCCGACATTAACGGACAGCCGAACCATGTTGATAAAGCGCGAAAATCCTTGAACAGCCGCTGATGCCAAATCGACCATGCTAATCTTTAGAGTACGGTCCAGGGGTAAGCCAAGACTGATCTGAGAGCCGGACGGTCAGCGATCAGCGATGGGGCCTTTGGAGCGGAGATTCTAGAAAGCAAAACTTCATGTCGGGAATCAAAGACAATGTTGTCGTCATCGCCGATGCTAGCTTCGGCTCAACTTGACACATCGACTGTCTACGTGACGACCAATGGGCGATACTAGCGAAAACGAAAGCGGCTATCTCGAACCTGAATCTGGGCGAGATCTAACAGCAAAGGAGCTTCGCGCGTTAGATCCGGAACAGCAAAAGCGAATCGTGAAGCATTGGTTTCTTGAACGATACGAAAATCCCGCTCAGAACACGCCTTACG
>QHOR01000164.1:7958-8449 GCA_003219395.1 Verrucomicrobiota bacterium
CACCAGATTATTTCTGAAGATTTTTTGGAACAAATAGCTGGTGAGCTGGAGGAAGAATCCGGGACTGGCGAATGGGCTTCGATCCCTGGACGCGAAGATTTCGAACTCGATCTTGATTATGGCGTCTCCGATTTCTATCCGCGATTCGAAGGGAGCGTTGAAGTAGTTCGGAGACTATTGCGCGAAAAAATCAACGAGAGTGAGCAAGCAGCATTTTTCGCATTATTGTACGTAAACGCGATCACTCTCCTAGAGGCGTATCTTGCGGATGTCTTTATCTCTCTCGTGGTAAAGCATCTCCTCCTACTGCGGAAATTCGTGGAGTCCGATCCGATCTTCGAAGAACAGAAAATAGCGACAGCAGATATTTTTCATCACATGGACTCAATTCCTAGTCGTGTGAAAAACCATCTCCACGTGCTTCCGTTCCACCGGTTAGAGAAAGTGCAAGCGATGTACTCGTCAGTTATGGGAATCAAGTTTCCAGCTTC
>QHOR01000164.1:8513-9710 GCA_003219395.1 Verrucomicrobiota bacterium
TGCATCGGAACGGATTAACAAAGGACGGCGCCGCAATAGTTCTTTCACGAACAGAAGTTGAGAACTTGCTGATGCATGTAGAACAATTCGTCAGCGCGGTTGACAAAAAGGTGCGTGATCTTGTGGATGGTCTCGATAGCCCGGAACTGACCGACGTTCCAATCCATCCGCAGCCGCTTTCATGACAAAACTGACTGCGGAGCGATCGCAGCCCGCTGCACTCCAAAATAATTTTCCAATCTTGCCGGTTTTGATCTCGCCCCAATTACTTCCCCTACATTGGCCGCTCTCAAATTTTAGTAGCTCGTACCTTTCGATAATCCCATAACTGCGAGCGTGTCGCTGTCGAGGTCGCCAGTCTGGCGCAAGCCGTTGGTGCTTTGATAACGCCTGATGGCTGTCTGCATCTCAGCGCTGAGCACACCGTCTGTCTCGCCGCGGTAGTAGCCCTGGCGAGCCAGTCGTTCCTGCGCTGCGACAATGATCGAATCGGCTGATTGCGATTTATCGCTGTAGCCATTCGGATTGTCGTACACTTCAGTTTGGTAAACACCGGAGTCGTAGTAGCCCTGCGATTGGTCGGGATAGCTATCTTCGTAATACATCTGTCCCTGGTTATCGCCTGAGTTGTAGTCGGGGTAATTGTACGAGTTCGGATAATCGTACCCGTAGGTCGACGAGCCGTAGCCATCATTCGGAAAGCCATAGTCGTAGTAGTAATCGTCCGGGTAATACGAAGGCCACCATGGAGAAAATCCCAGACTGAAGATCACCCACGTTCCATTAATAAAGGAGCATCGGTGACCGTTCCACCAGTGGTCGCAATTGCGGTTCCAATCGCGATGCCAATCCCCTGAGGCGTGAGCGAAAACGTTTTTTTGCCAGTTACGGCGCAGATGATTGTTTCTATTTCGGAAATTGTTCGGCAGGTTGCTTCCGTTCCGGAAATTGTTCGCGTTTCGTAGATTATTTCCATTCCGGAATTGTGTGTTTCGCTGGTTCCAAACGCGTGCGACAGCTGGATTTCTGCGATTCGCCATTGGCGCGACACGATTGCGTTGTGGGATAGTTGCTATCGTGTATGCACCGGAACGCATAACCAAAGGTCGACTCGAATAGTTAGGCCGCCGGTACGCGAAGGATGGTGACGAACGCATCCCGAACGAGGGAGAGCGTTGGCCTGAATAAAACGGTCTA
>QHOR01000363.1:0-2150 GCA_003219395.1 Verrucomicrobiota bacterium
AGCTTGCCGTGTCAACTCTAATTTACGGGTCGACGAACTTAACCTTAATACCGGCGCCCACTCGATAATTATTCTGGTGAGTTCCGTTGAAGAACGTCGGCACATAGTCGGCCTGAATCGCGCGAATGTCGAAGTGCTCGCTCAAGTGAACGTCGATACCGCCACCTAACGCCATGGCAAAGGCCGTATCGGCGCGGGAGGCATTCGAAATGTTCTCGCTAAAGGTCACGCGCATGTGCTCGAATCCCGCCATGCCTTCAACGAACGGATTGAATCTACCCAGACGGAAGTTGTAACGCGGACCGAACAGCAGATCGTAACGTTGGGCCTTCGCGCTGAATTGATGTCCATTAACGGTATTCGTATAAGGCGTCCGGTCGTACACGCCTGTAAAGCTGGTCACCAGTCGCCACGGGTTTTGATTGAATTCAGCGGTAAAGCCGTTATAGGTCTGATCGCGTCTGCCGAGAATCACCTGCGTGCCGGCAATGCTGGCGGTGCCGTTGCGATCGAATGAACCGGCATTATTGTTGGCTCGCTGGTACGCATACCCGCCGTAAAACTCGTAATGCGAGTAGCCAACGTCTTGGGCGAGGGCGGCAGGCGCCGACACCAAAACCATCAGGAGCAAGAGAAACCATTTGGTCATACAGAGGAAGCCTCCTTGTCAGTAGCGCTTACTGGAATTCAGGGTTTACGGTTACATTCATACTACGAATAAGCAGAATTTCCCAGATTTACCAGGCGATTATCTGTTTCTTGAACTTAGGATGCGAAAGCCCAGCCGAATCGTTCAAATTTCGAGACCTTTTCCAGCGTTGATGATGGTGCTGGGACTGGGGTTGACGAGTGTCGGGCAGACAGCACCGGACGCCGTAAAGGAGGCGCAACGGTTGACCCGGGTGGCCCAGACGGCCGAGCAACAGAACCGTTACGATGATGCGATTAAGGCCTATGAAACGATCGCGAACATTGCTCGCAGCTCGCCGCCAATCGCCTCTTCAGCCCTGGCGGATGCCGGCAGCCTCTACATGAGAACCGGCCGGTTCGACAAAGCCGCCAATTCATTTCGCGGGGCAATCTCACTCAATCCGAGCTCGGCCGTGGCGCAGAACGGTCTCGGCGAGGCGCTCGGCGAACTGAAGCAGTATCAACCGGCGCTGCGGGCATTTCAGCAAGCGGTTAATCTCGACAGTTCATTCGTCAGGGCGCGTTACAACATGGGCGTGACCTATGATCGTCTGGGCCAGATGAAGTATGCCGAGTTTGTCTACAAGATTTTGATTCGCGAGCATCCTGATTTTCCGCTCGCCTGGGACAGTCTGGCGGTGACGCTTTCGAAATCAGGCCGCGCGCGCGAAGCGATCGCCTATCATCAAAGAGCCATCGGCCTCAATCCGACAGACCCTTCCTTTTATTACAACGCGGCGGTTAGTTACCTGATGCTGGGTGATGTGAAGAATGCTCTGGAGCAGAAACGGCAGTTGGAAAAGCTGGACCCCGCAATGGCTGAACACCTGGCGGTGATGATCGCGAAGCGGCAGAACTAATTTGGAGTGCGGCGGCCTGACGCCGCTTTCAATCATTCAAGCCTAAAACCCATCACCACAAAAGCGGCGTCAAGCCGCCGCACTCCAAACCGCTAGAAATTTCCCTGACACTCTTCGTGACTGCAATCGCAATCGAGTTCGATTGTGTCACCCGTGCCTTCGCACGAAGCGCTGCAGTACTTTTGCCCTTCCGGCGGAACACAGGTGCACGACGGATTCTTGCATTTTCGTTCTTCAGCCATAATTCCTCCTGAGACTATTCGCCCTGAAATTATTTTGAAATCGGTGGGCCAAGCTTAACACAATCGCCGCGCGGATCGGTAGGTAGTGTCTTAGATCGAATTTCTCTGCGTCACCTCAGCGGTCTCTGTGTCTCTACGGTGAGTCCTCGATGTTGGCTTTTCACCGCCGAGACGCAGAGACCGCTGAGACTGCGCAGAGACACAACTGAAATTAAGCCACTACCGATCGGTAAGAGCATTTGCCGCAAACCGGTGTCGCTCGTTAACATCGGCTCGCTCTAATTCACCTTAAAACCAAACAGGGAGAATCAATGGAAGGCACAACTGCGACCGCGAAGAAAGTCCCGCCGGTGCTGCA
>QHOR01000363.1:2221-4754 GCA_003219395.1 Verrucomicrobiota bacterium
ACCTCGATGACCTGGCGGCTGCTACGAACACGCACGCGCCATCGCTCTTTCGGGTGTTGCGCGCGCTGGCTTCAGTCGGGGTAATCACACAGGACGGCAAATCCTTCGGTGGGACGCCGTTGTCGGACACGCTGCGTTCAGACGTGCGCGGCTCGATCCGGGCCTTCGCGATGACCGAACTCGGCGAAGAACATTACCCCGCGTGGGGCGAGCTGTTGCATAGCGTGCGCACTGGAGGCATCGCTTTCGACAAAGCCTTCGGCGAGAACTGCTGGGATTTCTTCGCGAAGAATCCTGAGAACGCGCAAATCTTCAACGACGCGATGTCCGGCATGACGGCGCAGGCGAACGAAGCCCTGCACGCTGTTTACAGTTTCAGCGGCATCAACAAAATCATGGACGCAGGCGGCGGACACGGCGGTTTGATTACTTCGATCCTGCAGAAAAATCCCGGAATGACCGGCATCCTGTTCGACTCGCCGCAAGTCATCGCCGGCGCCAAAGAAAAGATCGCAGCTTCAGACATCGCGGACCGTTGTGAGCTGGTCGGGGGCGACTTCTTTCAGTCCGTGCCCTCGGGGGCTGACACGATCATCCTCAAATGGATCATTCACGATTGGAACGATGAGCAATCGGTCGCCATCTTGAAGAACTGCCATCGCGCCTTACCCGAGAACGGCAAGCTAATTCTGGTTGAAGCCGTCGTGCCGGAGAGCAGCGAACCTCACTTCAGCAAGTTCATCGATTTAAACATGCTGATCATGACCGGCGGTCGCGAACGCACAGAATCTGAGTTCCGTCAGCTTTACGAAGATTCGGGATTCAAACTAACGCGTGTGGTGCCAACTGAATCGCCGTTTAGCGTGATTGAAGGCGTGAAGCTGTAAGCGAAAAAAACGTGCTGGGCCAGACCCGATTCGTGATCCGGCCCAGCAGGCCCGTAGGCGAGATGAGGATTTGGCGTTGGGTGAGTTACTTTGGCGCGCCGCGGGACTTGAGGAATTTGGCGACGTCCTCTTGTTGATTCTCAATGGCCAGTGCCAGCGCGGTCTTGCCGTCCTTGCTCTTCACCGTCAGGTCCGCGCCCGCGTCGATTAGCATCCGAGTTTTGTCGACGTCGGACGCGTACATCAGCGCCGTCCAGCCATCATCGTCTTTGGCATTCAGATCGGCTCCGGCCTCAATTAGGAGTTTCATCATTTCTGGTTTTCCGTATTCGGCAGCGAGCATCAAGGCGGTCGCATCATCATTTTTCGCGTTGGGGCTTGCGCCTGACTTGAGCAGCAGGCGAACCATATCAAGCCCGTCTCCCTGCACGTTCGCCATCAATAACTCGTCTAGTCCCTCCTGCTCAAGCCCGAACGTGGCCCCGGCGTCCAGCATTGCCTGAACGTTTTTCATAGCCAGGGCTCCTTTCACACTACCGACTCATGATCGGGAAACCTGGGGAGAGGCTCGCCCTTTTTAACGCATACTTAGACCACCCGCAGAAACTAATGTTCCTGCGCAAACGAAACTCCATCTAAAACGAATTGATCGAGCCTGAGGAGGCGCTCGGGTTATGACTGCTTTTTCACTCTAATCGCGCGGGTTGTTCAGCCGATGAGAAATTTTTGTTACAGAATCCGAGAATCTGTATCGGGAAGATTTAGAGGTTACGTTGGCGCTACAAACTTAGTGAAAGTGTGGGCAGGCACTGATGCAGTTTGAAAGCCTTCTCATTCACGCCGGATTTAGCCCGGTGTTGTCTGGTGGCTAGTGAATGGAAACCGTTTAAAACGGTTTCCGGTTTGGTTCGCAACATCCAGACACCGGGCTAAAGGCGCGGTGTGAATAAGAAGTGTCGAACTGCATCAATACTTATGGGCACGTTCTCACGCCGAAGGCCCGTTCTGCACCGATCAGCATTACCTTCCCGATTCAAATTGAAGGTGGGAAGTGAAGGCGCAGCAAAACTAACTCGATCGAAACAACCGTCCGACGGTGGTTTATCCGACTCTTCCCGCACTTGGCCTTTGACTGCGGAGAAACCCGTTCTTTCAGTTGAGGAATTGTCCAAAGTGCGTCCGGCCACAGTCCGGCATCTCGCGTGCTATAGCCTGGCAGTCCTCAGGCCTTGCTCGCAACAGAGCATGAAATCGGTGTCGAAAGGAATGTTGAATGACGAATTGGAATCGAACCCGCAGTAGCTTTCGTCGTCTGTGCATGTTTGCGCTGACGTTGCTAATGATGTTGGAGCTGTCTTTCTCGATGACGATGGCAAGACCGCAAGACCCGTCGAGCACTGAACTAAAACAGCGAGACCGGATCGTCAACACGCGGCGCGTCTTTGTGCGGTCAACCTCACTGCTGGTGCGCGCCGCAGTTGTGGAAGACAAACTCCTTAAGAATTCCCAGTTCAAACGGATGGGGTTTGTGCTGACACGAGATCCGCGAGATGCCGATTTCGTTCTCGAACTGCGTCACGATCTGCTGACGAAGTACGTGTTCACGGTCGTCGACACGAAGACGATGACCGTGGTAGCCGGAGCAA
>QHOR01000165.1 GCA_003219395.1 Verrucomicrobiota bacterium
GTTCACATGAATCCAGAGGAAGCAGTCAAGGCATTTGTCGAACTCGGCGCCGACACTTTGATCCCCATGCACTACGGAACTTTTCGACTAGGCTTCGAACCGATGCATGAACCACCGCAACGGTTGCTGAAATCAGCGCGCGAACATGGAATCGCAGACAAGGTCCTCGTGATGACCGAGGGAGAGCCCGTTGTGCTGTAGTGAGAGGTGATTAGTGAGAAGTGAATAGTGAGACCAATCAGTACCCGATTCACTCGTCACCTCTCACGATTCACTTTTCACTTCTCACGTGGTGATCTTTTCGGCGCGACCACGGCTGGAGTAATCGTTGTCGTATTCTGTCTCATTCTTCTCTGGCGCAATCCGCTCGTCTTTTGGAACGATGACTATGAATTGTCTGTTCTGCCCGTGTTCGCAGACATGGCGCGTAGTTGGTCGGAAGGTCATTGGCCAATCCTAAGTCCTTTTTCATGGGTCTGTGGCAATCTCGCCGGGGAATTTCAGTACGGCGTGTTCTCCGTTTTCGTGAACGCAGTTATTATCGCGATCTGGAAATTTCCGCTGACATTTCCGCAGCAAGCGGCCACCGTATCGGTTGCGCACCTTTTTGTTCTGGCGATGGGCGCGTTTTTGCTCGCGCGCGATCGTCGATTTTCGATTCCCGTGTCGATCTTTGTCGCGCTTGTTGCTTCTTTGAACGGCTGGATCATTTGTTGGGGTGCAACCGACTGGTTCGGGGCCCTTGGTGCTTTTACATGGCTACCTTGGGCGTGGTGGGGCGCGGCGCGAGCCCTCGATCCGGGGCGAAGCAAATGGAGATTCATCTGGCCGGCCCCCTTTGTTTATCTGCTAGTGACAGGCGGATTTCCCTACACGGTCTTGATGTTGGTCGTGTTGATCGGATGGCTGGCAATCAAGTCCTTGGCGGAAACGCGAAACAGTTTGTCCGTTGCGTCAATGCTCTTTGGCGTGGCGCTCGGCTTCGGGTTATCGGCACCCGCGTGGCTCGCGATTCTCGACTTGGTCCAGGGTTCGGCGCGTGAATTACAGCCTGCGAAAGCGCATTGGCAATGGCTTGTTCCTCCGGCAGCATTACCTGGGCTTATCCTGCCGTGCTGGACTGTTAATTGGGCTGATTTTTCCAATCGCTACTTGCCACACGCAACAATGGAATTGACTTCTGGGCTTGTCGCGCCTGCGGCGCTGATTGGTACGTTGGCATCGCACCGACGCGTCCTTCTCAGACAAATTAGGTGGGAGCTGGTCTTGCTGTTGCTCGTGTTCCTGCTCTCCATGATTCCTACAGTTGGATTTTTCCGGTGGAGTTTTCGTTGGCTGCCGTTTTTTCACTTGGTCCTGGCGATATGTGCCGCGGAAGCTCTCCGCGCCAGGCCGGGATCACTGATCCCAGCTATGGCTGCGTTGAGTCTCACTGCGGTTATAGCCATCATCATGATAACGCTGGGTACGACCGGCTCGTACTCGCGGCGCTTTGGTGTCTCGGGGACGTCTTGCTGCGCCGTTCTGAATTTCAGAGATGGACACCTGTCGCGGTCACGTTTTCGGCATTCCTGGCGACGTACATCTGCGTACCAACGAATTGCGGTGTTCCCAGGTACAATTTCTCTCAGCAACTGCTTAAACCTGCACCACTCGATCCAATGCGGCTGTATCTCAGTATTTATCCCTGGGCGGAACTTACCTATTGCATATCAAACAAACCGCAGCCGGTCGGCGCAGTTCTGCGACCAGGGAGTACACCGATGTGGGCGGGATTGCATTTCATCAACGGTTATAGTCCGATTCGGCCGGCTGGCGTGGCGCGGGAATTCGCCACTTCGATTCACGGTGAGGTTAACCCCACTGTCGGAGGTTATTTGCTCAGTGACCAAGCTGGTAAAGATGGCGAACTAGCCTTGTTGGGTGTGGATGGAATTGTTGTTGCGCGAGAATTGGATATTACGCCCCAGCCAATTGACGAATGGGAAGAGATTCTCACAACCGATGAAGGACGAGTCTTTCATCGACGCGGCGGTCCATTCGCTCGAGTGCGTTCACTGACTTCCATTGATTCACGGCGTGGAGAGCAATTTGCCGCAGCAACTGTTTCGCGAATTGATGATTCGCGAAATCGAGTCGAAGCAGATGTCGACGTGCCGAATGGCGATCGTTCGGCACTGATTTCTTTTTCCAAGCCATATTTCCGCGGATACAAAGCGCGACTGGATCACCGAAAACTAGCCGTCACCTCGTATCGCGGATTATTTCCGATCGTCGAAGTGCCCGCCGGCGTTCATGGACGGCTTGCTCTAATTTATCAACCAGATTGGTTGATTTTGGGAAGTGCAACCGCAGCCGTATGCGTTCTGATAATGCTGCTGGCATTTATTTTAAGCAGCAGAACGAGCAACTGACTTCTTGCTGCCACTGGCGGGATTGCGACGCAGTCTCATGAGTGAATGCGACGGATGATACGTGCCAGTCTGCCGGCTTTAGCTCGTTTTAGCTTGAGGTAGCGCGCGGTCCATTCGTGGGAAATTTGATTAGCTTGTTTTTCAACGATGGGCGGCGGGATCTTCAACCCGGGCGGAAACGGCAATTCGAGAAATTCCAAAACGCGCTCCGCGGCGATACGGTGGGACGCGACAACGTCTTCGTAAAAAAGAACCAGAGGTTCAATTTGATTTTCACAAAAATAATTCGCCCAACCTTGATCGTGCGCCGCAATCCGGTTGCACCATTCATCGATGACCTTGACATCGAACTTGGGGGTGTTGCGCGGCTGCGTTGTCTTCTCTGCCTGTTGGCTCCAGATACCTGTCTGACACGCCATGGCCCAGGAGACAGCTTGCTCGACATGATTGCGACGCCGCAACCAGACGTATTTTGGATTGGAGAAAACAGCCCCGAGAAGTTGCGGTCCAGTTAGGCTCTGGTATTCGGGAATTTCCTGCAACATCTGGAGCATTCGTTCGAAATAACTCCACATCACAACGGTGCCGAACACTCCATTGGCTGCGGTGTTTTGCCGGAAAACATTTTGCACATAAGTCACGCGCGATGGCGCGTCCCAACGTTTTTCCCAGGTTTCTCCGGGCTTGGATAAAAAATGCTCCCCTGGCGATCCCGCTATTCCGGTGCTTCGAAGGATGCTGCAAAGCAAATGCGTTCCGCTACGCTGCACAGAAGCGATAATGTAAGCCATTGCAGGGTTCATCGACCGAACATGTCCGCAATTAATAGTGGAGCCTGACGACTTGATTCAGGGCGTTACTCAGGTGGTTTGTTCGAAAATTTTCTCGAGCGAGCGGAGCCCGACGATTTGGACGAAGGCTACAATTGATTGGGACTTTCCAGCGACTCGATCACCCGTTTAAGCAAGCGGCCTGCGCCGCCGCCGTCGACACTGCGATGATCAAAGCTCAGCGTGATCTGCGCCTCGGTCCGGGGCACAAATTCATGTTTCTCTTCATCCCACGACGGAACCTTTTTTCCCGCTCCAAGACCGAGCAGCAATGTCTGGTCCGGCAATGGAATTGGTGTGCCCCATTCCATCCCGAAAGTCCCGAAGTTCGAAACGGTCGCGACGCCGCCGGCTTGCATGTCCGGTGAGATTCGTCGCTGCCGTGCTAATTCGATGAGCTCCTTGTATTTGGTCGCAAGCTCGGCAAGCGAAGTTTTTTCGGCAGACCGGATCACCGGCACCATAATCCCGTCTTCGGCTTCAACTGCAATTCCAATGTCCAGGGAGTTTGACTGTACGATGCGGTTGCCGATTAATTTTGCCGCCGCGCCGGGAGTTTCTGCAAGAGCGAGCGCAAGCGCGCGCAACGCGTAAAGGCCGGGGCCGGGTTTGGGATCACGCGACTGTCGATCCTGCAGCACGGGATCAAGATTTACCGACGAGCCAATGGTGGAAAGCGGCCGGGTCCAACTTCGCCGCATGGCGTCAGCCACACCCGCGCGAATCGCAGAAGCGTGTTGTGCCGTTTGGTTGTCGATTTTATGCAGAAAGTTTTCGAGGTCTTTGATTGTGACACGATTGCCCGCGCCGGTACCCATGATTCCTGCAAGGTCAGCCGTTGTCAGCTGCAGCTCGGCCATTCTTGCGCGAACACGCGGGGACATGAAGGTCGCTCCTTTCGCCACGACTGGAACAGGCAATCCGCCAGCGCGTGCACCGTCGCCGTCGCCGGCCACGACTTTCTTCTCACGGGCGGGAGTAATCTCTTGATCAGCGCGGGCAGGAATCTCCTCCGCAACTTCCCCCTGCGCCGGAGAAGGCGCCTGTTTTGCAAATCTGGCGGCGTCTGCCTCGCTTGCTTCGATGTAGCCAAGGATTGCGCCCACCGGATACGTCTCTTTCAATTGCACCGTGATCTGGGCAATCTTGCCTTTGCAGGGCGTCGTGACACCCATCACTGCTTTGTTAGTCTCGACGTCTATAATTTCCTGATCATCCGCGATGTCGTCGCCTGGCTTTACTTTAATGTCGACAATTGTGGCTTCGGCGATTGATTCGCCTAACTGCGGCATGATGATTGGGACTTGCGGCATAAATTACTCCCGAAGTAGCGCGCGAGCCTTTCTCGCGATCACGTTCGCATTGGGTCGATGAGCCGACCAAAGATTTGGATGATAAGGAATCGGTGTGTCTTTAGCGTTGAGGCGCTGCGGCGCAGCGTCCAGTAAATGAAAACCTTCAGCTCCGACGCGCGCAATCACTTCCGCTGTTACGCCGCCCCACGGAAACGATTCTCCCACGCACAACAGACGGCCTGTGCGCGCCACTGAAGCGAGAACCGTGTTGGTATCGAGCGGTTTAACCGAGCGAAGATCTACTACTTCAATTTCAAAACCTTCGCTGGCCAATTGTTCTGCGACGGCGAGCGCTTCGTGCACCATCGCGCTGTAACTCACAATGGTCAGGTCTCGTCCTTCGCGCGCGATACGTGCCGTGCCGGTGGGCACGCTCTCGGTCGGTAGCTGGTCCGCCTTGAGATGATAATAGAGGTACTTGTGCTCACAGTAGACAACCGGATCGTCGATGGCCACTGCTTCGATTAGCATGGTGTAAGCATCTTCTACGGTCGCAGGCGTCATCACGATTAGCCCGGGATAGTGGGCATAAATTGATTCCATCGATTGACTGTGGAATGGCCCGCTGCCTTTTGTGCCGCCCGAAGGCAGGCGAATGGTGATGGGGACCGGTACATTCGTTCGCCAGTAATGCGTGCCGGCGTTATTAAGGATTTGGTTGAGAGCAATGCTGGAGAAATCGGCGAACTGCATTTCGACAATCGGCCGCATGCCCTCAATTGCGGCTCCAATCGCGGTACCAACCATCGCGTCTTCGCTGATTGGCGCGTTGAGTACACGTCCGGGAAATTCCTTGGCGAGGCCCTTTGTTGCTTTGAAAGCGCCGCCAAAGGCGCCGCCGACGTCCTGTCCATAAATAAACACCCGTTTGTCGTCACGGAGCAGTTTCGCCTGCGCCTCGCGGATGGCTTCGAGATAGGTGATGCTCATTGCTTCGCGTCGTTGCAATGTTGAATAGTCGAATGGTTGAACAGGAAAGCCGATTTAACCTTGTAACGATTTAACGGATTATGTCGGTTTCTCATCCTCAGTCGATTGTTTCCAGCTGATCGACAAGGTCACGTGTTGATAAGGCGCACCAATCTTCTTTGTCGCCTTCGGGCGGAGCCTCTTTTTGAGCAGTAGCAATTGCTTCATCGACTTTTGCCGCTGCTTCTTTCCGCCACGCGGCCAGCGTGTCGGCGTCAGCCAGCTTCAAATCAGCGATTGTTTGCTCCGCGACCTTCAAACAATCGCGCGCAAACGGCTGGCGCTTCATCTCCTCTGTCACGTAACTGGCGTCGTCATGTTCGCCATGTCCGGAAAGCCGCAGGACGGAAGCCACAATCAGCTGCGGCGGGCGTCCAGCGCGCGCACGTTTCACTGCGCCGCCAATTACTTCGAGGCACCCGCTGAGATCCGTTCCATCAAGATTGTAACCTTCAAAGCCATAACCGATGGCGCGATCGACGAGATCGTGGCATGCGAACTCACGGTCATTCGGCGTGGAATAAGCATAATGATTGTTTGTCGCGACAATCACCAGCGGCACCTGTTCTACTGCCGCAATGTTCATTCCCTCATGAAATGCTCCGGTCTGCATCCCGCCTTCTCCGATGCACGCCAGCCCGATAAAGTCCTTCTCTCCCTTAAAGCGTTTCGCCATCAGCGCGCCCACAGTGACTGAAATCATCGCGCCGAGATGGCTAACCATAGCGAGCTGGTTGTCCTGTGGTCGGCCTCGATGGATGTTGCCGTCACGTCCACGCATTGGACCCTGGCGCGAGCCGAGATAAGTCCGCGTGACATCCAACAGCGGTTCGCCGAACGCGGATCGTCCAGCCTGGTCGCGAATCAACGGCGCGAAAATGTCGCCTTTTTGCAAGAACAATCCACACGCTGCGCTCACCGCCTCCTGGCCCTTGCCGATATAGACACCGCCAGTGATCAGGCCGCCTCGGTACAAACTAACGAGTTTTTCCTCCAGCGTCCGCGTCAGCAGCATCCAACGAAACGCTTCCAGGAAGCGCTCATGTGGTGGCGCGGGCTTTTTGGTTTTCGATTGGCGCTGCGCCGTTTGAAGCATCCGCCAATTTTACGCGAGATCGGTCAGCGCGCGCAAAAAGATTTTGCAGAGCCAACTGTTGCTCTCAGGAGAGCCACAAGCTGCCGGTAGCTCCAAGCTGGCAACCTGTGCTCTCCCAGAGAGAAACTACCGAGTTGCCAGAGCGAGATGCGGTTGCACCGCGGCTTCGCTGTTTCGCTTGTTGCCGACAGATTGGTGAACCGCAGTCTCAGGTGGTGCAGTCAATTTCATCCCGACGAGCTTGCTCACCCCGCGCTCTTCCATCGTGACACCGTACAGTACGTCGGCTTTGGCGATGGTACGTTTGTTATGCGTGATGATGATAAATTGGCTCTGCCCTATGAACCGGTCCAGAACGCGGACAAAGCGGTTGATGTTGCCTTCGTCCATTGCCGCATCCACTTCGTCGAGAATGCAGAAGGGACTTGGTCGCACCATATAAATTGCGAACAGCAACGCCACGGCAACCATGGAACGCTCGCCTCCGCTTAGCAGGGAAACGGTTTGTAACTGTTTCCCTGGAGGCTTGGCGCTAATTTCGATTCCGCAATTGAGGGGATCATTTTCATCAAGCAGGGACAGGTCTGCGCGTCCTCCGCCAAAGAGCTCTTCGAACATTTCGCGGAAGTTGATCCGTACCTGAGCAAATGTCTCGCTGAACAACTTCCTAGTCGTCGAGTTGATCTGCGCAATGACATCGAGCAATTCGCGACGTGAGTTGGTAAGGTCGTTATTTTGGGTTTCAAGAAACTTGTACCGCTCTTCCAGTTCGTCGTACTCTTGAACAGCATCCAAATTTACCGGGCCCATGTTATCGAGCTGCATCCGAAGCTCTGCAATCAGCTGTTCGATATCGGGAGCGGCGACCTCTTGTGAACCGGGCGGCGCAGGAGCTCCGCCTTCCATCTTCTCATTGCGCTTCAGCTGCGCTCGTAAAGTTTTTTCGAACGCATAGTGATCCGGAGCAAATTCTCGCAAATTGATTTGATACCGTCTCGAAACGCGTTCGGTGAGGTTATCGATCC
>QHOR01000166.1:0-4588 GCA_003219395.1 Verrucomicrobiota bacterium
GCGATACTGCGGTTGCTGCATCCGTTTATGCCTCACATTACTGAAGAGCGATACTGCGGTTGCTGCATCCGTTTATGCCTCACATTACTGAAGAACTTTGGTCCCTGCTGGAGTTGGGAGAAGGCTCAATCCAATTTGCCGAGCTGCCCAAAAAGATCCCGTTAGACGACGTCAGGGACCTTGCCGGCAAGCGCCAGCTCGTTTCGGCCATTTATCAAACTATTCAGGCGGGACGAAATTTGAGGGCGGAGTCCAAAATGCCGTCTAACAGAAAAATACGATTCATCTTACGCATAGACGAGAAATTAATTTCCAGCCAGATTTCAACGCTGACACGTTTGTTGAATGCCGAAAACGTGGAGTTGAATCCGGAGTATCAAGCCCCGGCCGGAAGCCCGGTCGCGGTTACGCCATTAGGCGAGATCTTCCTGACCGTTGTTGCCGCCGATAGAGCAGGGGAACGGCAGCGATTGGACAAGGAGATTGCAAGGATCGAAGCCGAAATGGGTTCGGTGTCGGCAAAATTGCGAAACAAATCATTCGTCGATCGCGCTCCCGCGGCCGTTGTTGAAGAACATCGTCAGCGCCTGAAGGGTTTTACCGTGCAACTCGAGAAATTGAAACACGCGCGCGAAGGCCTGAATTAAAGATCACTTTCTGCTCGTGGACCACGGCGCCACGCCTTTGAAAAAATTCCTTTAGCTCCGGCGTGTAGAACGATCCGTCGTATTCCTGATTGAGTTCGAGCCAGACCCGGCCGCGTGGGGTGAGATGCTTTGCCAGGTCGTCGAGAAAGAATTCCCACTCAGGTACCTTCCAGAGCTCAGGCATCTTATGATTGTTGAAGCAAATCATGAAAGCCGTGATGACATCAAATTTTTGTCCAAAGTCGGGCAACGGCCGAAACGCTTCGATCCGCTGGACTACACGGCGGACCCCGAGCAGACGCGTAACTTCCCGAAACATTGATACACGGTCCATATCGAGACCGAGGCCGGAATGCCCTAGCAATTGGGCTATGTAGAGAAAGTATCCCGCGCCGCAGCCAAGATCGAGAATGCGCCTGGGACGCGCTAAATCGAGTTCTACCTGGCGAATTCGGCGAATATTGATTCCAATCCACCGATCGAGATCGAGATATTTCGGCCAGTCGGCGCCGGGATTTGCGACTGCATATCGTTTGCGAATCTGCTCGAAAGCTACCGGATCTATTGTTTCGATAACTCGTTTTTTATTCAGCGGGAACCGGCCGGTTCGAAGGAGCCTGAGCGTATGTTTCCTCGCGCTGACCAGAGTTCGGCCGTCTACAAGCTTGCGTATTTTGTGTCGAAATCGCACCTAAAGAAAGATCACACCTTGTAGCGGAGCGCAACAATTTCAATTAAACTGCCAACAGAATGAGCTGGTGGAAAAAACTGCTTTGGTTCGCAGTAGCCGCACTAGGCACCTGGGCAGTGGCGATGCTGGCGCTATCGCGCGGCGAACATATTAGCGCACTGTGGATTGTTACCGCTGGATTTTGCGCGTTGTCGATCAGCTATCGTTTTTACAGCAAATGGCTGGCTACAAAAGTGCTCGTGCTTAATGAGGAGCGGGCCACACCGGCCATCCTGCAAAATGACAACAAGGATTATGTGCCAACAAACCGCTGGATGGTTTTCGGGCACCACTTTGCAGCCATTGCTGGTCCGGGGCCATTAGTCGGTCCTGTGCTGGCGGCGCAATTCGGTTTTCTTCCCGGCACTCTCTGGATCTTAATTGGCGCTACGCTCGGCGGCGGCGTCCACGACATGATTGTTCTTTTTGCTTCAATCCGACGCGGCGGCAAAACACTTGGCCAAATGGTAAGAGAGGAAATCGGGCGCGGGGTTGGTCTGCTGGCGTTGATCAGTGTCCTGGCAATCATGATTATTTTGCTGGCAGTGCTCGCGCTCGTTGTCGTGCAAGCTCTGGCGGAAAGCCCCTGGGGCGTGTTCACGATTGCTACCACGATTCCAATCGCGCTGATCATGGGAATTGGATTACGCACCGGGAAAGTGAGCGTAACGGCGATCACGATCTTCGGTTTACTCGGTCTGACCTTTGGCGTGTGGGGAGGGCAATTCCTGGCGCATTTTCCAGCAGTTGAAAGTTGGTTCCGTCACGACCAGAAATGGCTGGCGTGGGCCATCATGATTTATGGGCTCGCGGCGTCGATCCTTCCCGTGTGGATGCTGCTGACGCCGCGCGATTACCTCAGCACGTTCCTGAAACTAGGCACCGTCGGTATGCTTGCGGCTGCTGTGATGTTGATCAACCCAACCTTGCATATGCCAGCGATTACCAAATTCATCGATGGCAGCGGCCTTGTCTTTGCGGGTCCGGTATTTCCCTTTGTATGCATCACCATCGCCTGCGGCGCAGTCTCCGGGTTTCATTCGCTAATTGCTTCTGGCACGACGCCGAAAATGATCACACGCGAATCGCGAATCCGTAGCATCGGCTATGGGGCGATGGTCACGGAAATGATGGTTGCCCTGATGGCGATGATTGCAGCGTGTGTGCTTCAACCGGGAGAATATTTCGCTATTAATACCAAGGGAGCGCCGACTGAAGTCGTTGCCAAAGTTTCCGCAGCGGGTTTTCCAGTAACCGAGATACAAATGCAGAAGCTCGCAACGAATCTCGGAGAATCTACGATGTTCAATCGCGCCGGGGGAGCGCCGACATTCGCAGTCGGCATGGCGCACATGTTTGCGGGAGTCTCAACCAGGCCGACGGCTTTGGCGTTGTGGTATCACTTCGCCATCATGTTTGAAGCTTTATTCATCCTCACAACGATCGACGCGGGAACACGCGTGGGCCGATTTTTGCTCCAGGATTTTCTGGGTAACCTGTGGCGTCCGCTCGGTAACACGCGCTCATGGAGCGCGAATCTTTTCTCCAGTTGCTTGCTGGTCGCGGCATGGGGCTGGTTTTTATACGAGGGCGTAATCGATCCTCTTGGCGGAATCAACTCGCTCTGGCCGCTGTTCGGTCTTGCCAATCAATTACTGTCAGTCGTCGCACTCTGTCTCGGCACGACACTTTTGATCAAAATGCGAAAGAGCAAATATCTCTTCGTTACGATGGTTCCACTTTGCTTCATGTGTGCGGTCACATTCTCCGCCGGTTATCTGAAAGTGTTCTCAGCGGATCCGAGGCTCGGTTTTTTGAGCGGCGGCCAATCGCTTTTAGGTCAGGCGGCCGCGCTTGGCGATCCAGTTAAAGCAGCTGCTTTGGCGCGGCAGGCAAGTATCTGGCGATTCGACGCGTTTGTGGCGGTTTTCTTTCTCGTGCTCGTGCTCTTGATCGTGCTCGGCTCAGCAAGGCAGTGGTGGCAATTACTGCGGGGAACCAAGCGCGTCGTTTTGCACGAAAACAAATTTGTGCCGCTTAGTGCGGTGTCGTGAGAAATTAGCGAAGCCCTGATGACGAATGTCGAAGGAATGACGAATTCCCGAAGTCGCAGAAATTCTTGCGTCGTTTGTTTAACATTAATTCGTCATTCGGATTTCGTCATTTTCAGTACAGATCCTCGCGCCGATGTCCAAGAGATTCAACGCGGCGCCGAACCGCGAGAACGAGTTCTTGAGACACATCAGCTTGAATTAGTTCTTCGCGATCCGCCGATGCGGATGCAATCGCGATTCCACGCGGGTCAATGATCGCTGAGCTGCCACAAAACCATAAGTCGTCGTCTTTGCCGACACGATTCGATGCGATCACATAACTTTGATTTTCGATGGCCCGCGCAAGGGCAAGCGTTCGAAAGTGTTCGATGCGCGGGAATGGCCACGCGGAAGAAACGATCAGGGCATCCACATTCTGCTCAACGACCAGTTTTCTGTACAACTCCGGAAATCGGAGATCGTAGCAGATACTGAAACCGAAGCGCAGACCGTCCAGCGAAAAACTCGCGAATGCATCGCCAGAAACAAAACAGTTTTGTTCTTCAACGGGGGCAACTGCATAGAGGTGTGTCTTACGATACTTCGCGGCGATCCGGCCCTCTTGATCAACAAGAACCAGGGAATTGTAAATTGAATTACCATCGCGCGCCGATACGCCGCATACGATCGCGATGGAAAGTTTTGCAGCAATTTTCTGAAGTCCAGGCATGAAACCATCGGTCCACGAATTCGCGTGAGCTTGGATTACCGCCATGGAGTAGCCGGTATCGATCATCTCCGGAAAAACAATCAGCTCAACGCCGACGTCGCTGGCTCGGTGAGAAAAATCTCGGACCTTGAGCAGATTGGCTTTTGGATCACCGAGCGAACAAGAAATCTGAGCTGCCGCAATCTTCATTACGTCTGGGTAGCGCACGCGTCTCACGTGTTGGTTTCGGCATCATGCCGAAACAGTGTTTTCTAAAGTGATGATGACTGAAGAAGTGGAACGCACAAGAAAGTTCGTGATCGCGAGGACGCGATCAACAGCACGCAGACGCGCGCTATGCGCTTTACAAACGTACCTGCTGCGCGTCTTTGGCTGGAATCCAACCGCGCAGGTTGTTCGGTAACCCCGCGTAGATCCAATCGCCACGGGTGCTCAAGATTTTGACTTC
>QHOR01000166.1:4603-10913 GCA_003219395.1 Verrucomicrobiota bacterium
CGAGACGTGCTTGAACGTCCTTGCCTGTTACGATGGCCAGGGCACTCCCACTGCTCCCGCGTTCGAGTACATATCCAGCGTAGATCGCAACAGCGCTGACCAGCAGGCAAAACGTTAACATGGCGATCAATGCGATGGATCTCCGACGCGCAAAGATCAGCACGACAAGCGCAAACATTGCGAGCCAAAAAGCAACGGCCGCTGCGATGGTGTACTGATTGACACTCGCAAATTGCAAATATCGCTCCGCCCAGCTTTGCTGCAGTTCAAGTGCGCGCGCTTCATCGCGCGCGATTTGCAAATTGGCCGTGGCTTCCGGATGATGTCGCTCCAGGGCCAGCGCGCGTTCGTAATTTAGAATTGCGCGTCCAAAATTGCCGGCGCGAAAATAGGCGTTGCCGAGATCGTAAAACAGAGTTGCGTTCCATCGTCCTGCACGAACAAGTCCCTCGTACCCGGAG
Organism: Verrucomicrobiota bacterium; assembly: GCA_003219395.1. GTDB lineage: Bacteria > Verrucomicrobiota > Verrucomicrobiia > Chthoniobacterales > UBA10450 > Udaeobacter. Next base: position 5,065 of record QHOR01000166.1, read on the forward strand.
ATCGCCTCTTTGAAATTGCCCTGCGCGTACTCCTGGTTTGCCTTCGTGAAGTCACCTTCTGCTTGCGCAAGCAAAGATGCGGTCGACGCAACGCCGCAAAGAATCGCAATAACACGGCCCGAGACTTTCATTTTAGATTCTCAATTAACTCCAGCACGTCTCGACGGCTTTCAGGAGAAACTTTTCCAGGACCATTGTGGGCTCCGCTGTATTGCCATTCATCACTTTGCTCGAACAACCTGCGCAGTCGGTCCCGTGAATCACTGTTAAGCTTGAAAGTTTCTGCCGCAGTCTCCGCGTCGACCACGTTTGGATCCATGCGGCGATTGCCCGATGCGAGTGCGGCTTTTACACGAACCATTCTGGATGCTTCCGCATAATATTCCCGGGGCGATACGTCGTTGCGATGCAACTTGTGCATCAGATCAGTCGCTTCGTGTCGGAGCGCAGCGATACGTTGCGCCTCCCGATTATCAATTCTTTTGCGGCGAATTTTCCACCCTGCAAAGCCAATTAACGCAAGCAATGGAACCAGCTGCGCGGCCCAGAAAAGCTTTTGGGCGTAAATCGGAGCAAATGATTCCGATTTCCCCGGCAGCTCCGTCAATTGATACAAAATATCCTGTGGTTTAGCTGACGGCTGAACCGGGGATCGTGCTGTCGCTGCGGACGGGGTGGGCGTCGCCAACTGGGCCGCGCCGGCGTTTTGCGCGACGGCTGCGCCGCCCTGCACATTAATCGGAATCTGATCGCCGTGCAGCGTCACATATTGTTCCTTCACGGGGTCGAAGTAAGAGAATGCCAACGGCGGCAGTGTCTGTTTGTTTTCGTTCGGCGAAAGCACCATCTCGAAGCTCTTGGTGCCACTGATACCAACCTCGTCGTCCTCTTTGAACTTGGAGGATGGCGGATATTTGTGCCAACCCCGCTCGTCTTCAACGACCGGCGCATTGACGCGGTCAAAATTTCCGCGGCCAGAGATTGTGGTTGTGACCGTGATAGGATCGCCCACCTGTACGCTCTTTGGCTTCGCATCGGACGTCATTGTGAAATTTCCAATCGCGCCTGAAAAACTGGGTGGCGCATTTGGCGGCAACGCTTTTACCTCAAGTGCAACAGGGTCGCTCTTGACCAACAGTTTTTGCTGTTGGCCAAATCTTTCGAACGGATCTGCGAAAAACGGATCGTTGAAAAAGTCGTCCATATCGGAGATATCAGGCGGCCAAGTCCGGCGGAGACTGCGCTGCCGCTGTCGCGGCACGACGACAACCGTGTCGGCTTGTGCGGGACCGATTTCGAACTTTCCTGCCCGGGTCGCAGAGATGGCAGTTTTGAACGTGTAAACTTCGCATCGGCGTCCATTTACATTCTCGACCCGGGGACGTTCCGGCATTTGCAATTTTTGCATCGTGAGTCCCTGCGTGTTGATCACAGGCGTTTGAACAACCTGACCACGGACGAAAAATCCGAGCCGAATCACTATTGGTATTACCTCGCCGACATAAGCGGTCTTCTTTGGGACAACTAGTTCGGCAAATGCCAGCTGCTGTGCGTCGGCTGCCTGTGTACCACGATCAGGCCGCGTTCCACTTGATCGGCCAGATGAATCCGCGACGTTTAATGTCAACGCCGGAGTGCGCAATGAATTGTTTCCGACGCGAATGGTTTGAGGCGGGATGGTGAAAGTGCCCGCCCTCAACGGCATCACGGTGTAGTCGTATATTACACTGGAGATTAAATTGAGATTGTTCATCTCAATGCGCTGTGACGTTCCCGTTCGCCGAATTTCGAGACCGTCCACCACAATAGTTTCCGGCGCCTCTGCGCCGCGCGCTCCCGTAATTCGAATTTCCAAGTGCACCGTTTCACCCGTCGTGGCTTCCGAGCTATTCAAAACTGCTGTAACGCTCGGTGAATCAGCGTGGGCAAACTGCGCCATTGCGATGAAACCCAGAACGCCAAGTAACCTCCGATGGTGCATACGGTTTCTCTCAACTATCGACTCTCAACCATGAACCCTGCGGACCCATTACCAGTCCTTATAGACATGGCGCGTTGCTCTGCGTTCATCAAGTTGAACTCGCGCCTCCTCGTCTTTCATCGATTCCAGAAGAGCTTCGGCCTGGCGTTCGCTCATCTGGCCCTCTTTTTCCGATTCCGCTTCGGCAACTTGAGCGTTTTTGTCAGGCGGCTTCTGTGATTTGTCTTCGCCGGCTCCCTTGACGTCACCTGCGAATTTCTTTTGCGGGGATTCTCCCGGAGTCGCTGAAGGTGTGGTGCTTTCCTCTTCACCCTCTCTCGGCGATGGTGAGGGAGTCTCATTTTGTCCTTCGCCTGGGGTGGGCGATTCTTGGCCTCGTGGTTGTTCTCCCGGCGAGGGTGAAGGCTGTTGACCTCGTTGCTTGTCGGCGCCTGGAGAAGGAGAAGGAGTCTCGCCAGGTTGTTGCTCTGTTTTTTGCGGCTCATTCTTCGCCTGGGCTTGGTCGTTTTTTTGCTGTTGCTGGTCTTTCTGGTTCTCAGGCTTGCCTTGTGACTGCTGATCTTGTGATTGCTGCTGGTCTTTCTGCTGCTGGTCCTGAGCTTGTTGTTGCTGTTTTTGTTGTTCGTCCTGTTTTTGTTGCTGGTCCTGCTTCTGATCCTGCTTGTCCTGTTGGTTCTGCTTGTTCTGTTTGTTTTGTTTATCCTGTTGGTTCTTTTGCTGCGGCGATGGAGAAGGGGAGGGCTGTTCTTGCTTTTTGTTCTTCAGTTCTTCGATCTTCCGCTTCACGTAATCATAGTTGTCCTTCGCTTCTTTGTTTTGCGGGTCGAGCTTGAGAGTTTGCTCATAATGATCGAGCGCGTTTGTCCAGTCGCTGAGCTTTTTCTCATCGCTTTTTTCGGCTTCGCCACGCTGATAAAGTGTGTTCCCAAGATTGTAATGACCCTTGCTTTGCAAAGCGCTATCTCGGGACAATAATGCCTGGCTAAATGATTCCAGCGCCTTGCTGTAATCTTTAAGTTTGTAAGCAGCTGCGCCTGAATCGAATTGCAGTTTGTCCTCTGCGCGCGATCGCGGATGCGATTTTAGCGCTTGCTGAAATTGCCCGTACGCATCTTCGAATTTTCCACTGCGATACGCATCGAGTCCTGGCGCGGCGGCGTACGTGGAGGAACAAAGGACCGTCACCAGAAGTACGCCTGCAGTTGCGATTCCGGCAGGCAGACCGGCAACGGCAGTCGAGGTCTTGCGCGGCGGCGCGACATCATAAGCTGTTTGTCGCGCCCGTTTTCGTTCGCGAATCAGGATCGATAATGCGAGAGCGATAAGTGCTGCACTCAGCGGCCACTCGTAACGTTCAATCGGCCGCCGCGACAAACGCACGTCCATTTCGGCAGCCTGCATTTTTGCCAGGCCTTCAGTCTGAATTTGCTGCATCGTGCGGGGCCCATTTTCCAAGTGAAGATAAAACCCGCCGGTAGTCTGAGCGATCTCACGCAAACGTTTATCATCCAGCTTCGATTTAACGACTTGGCCGGATGGATCTTTAACAAAGCTGGTTTGACCGTCCTCGCCGATTACCGGAATCAGTGATCCTTGTGGTGTCCCCACGCCCACCGTGAAAACTCGCACACCGGCGTCAGCCGCCTCTTTCGCCGTTTTTACCGCGTCTCCATTTAATTCTTCGCCGTCAGTGAAGATAACCAGAGCGCGATTTCCCATGGCGCTTTTGCCGAAGCTCTGTGTGGCAAGCGTAATTGCGCTCGAGATATTGGTGCCGCCTTCGGGAATCGTTTTGGTATCCAGATCGTTCACCGCCTCAACAACCGCATCATAATCAATGGTGAGAGGCGCCTGTAAAAAAGCGCGGCCGGCAAAAGCAATCAAACCAACACGATCGCCCTCTAACTGGCTGATCAGATCCTGGATCGCGAGCTTGACTCGATCCAGCCGCGTCGGCTGAACATCATTGGAAAGCATGCTGCGCGAGGTGTCTACGGCAATTAACAAATCGAGGCCCTTGCGTTTTACGTCTTCAAATGTATAGCCCCATCGCGGTTGCGCCAGACTGACAATAGCCAAACCAAGCCCGAGCAACTGCAACGCAAATCTTATTATCCTGCGAGGACGATTCACCGTTCCAGCGAGCTGGGGCAGCAGCCGCGGCGAAACGAATTCCTGCAATCGTTTGAGTCCCCGCCGTTCGGAGCGAATGAAAAGAGCAATCAGAAGCGGGATCAGAAGCAATCCCCAAAGCCATTGTGGTGCGCCGAAGCTCATAGCAGAAATAATTCTTGATGATTGATGCTCGATGCTAGATGCATGGATCGAGAATCCAGCATCCAGTTTCCAGCATCAGCCTGCCATGCGGTAGAATCTGACTTAGGCAAATTCATGGCAGTTTTTTCCAGATCGTTTGCGATAATAGAATCTGCGCCAGCAATAACCCGCAGCCGCTCATCAAACACAACGGAAACAAGTCGCGGTACTGTTGATACTTTTTCACGCTGACTGTCGATTTCTCCAGCTTGTCTATGTCGTTATAAATTTGTTCCAGCGATTGTGTATCAGTCGCGCGGAAGAATTTGCCGTCCGCAATTTTCGCAACCTCCCTCAGGCCCGCTTCATTAAACTGGACCTGCTGATTCTCATAAAGAACATTGCCCAAGGCGTCTGTTAACGGGCCTTTGGGAGTGAATATCGGGGCCGGGGCAACTCCGTTGATGCCTGCGCCGATTGCATAGAGGTGGATCTTTAAGGCTTTCACCGCCTCAGCCGCAGTGTTTGGTGGAATTTTACCAGCATTATTTTCTCCATCCGTCAGCAGAACGAGCACGTGGCTTTTTGAGCGTTTGTCATTTAGGCGGCTGGCTGCTGCTGCCACGGCCGATCCAATCGCGGTGCCATCTTCCACCAGTCCAATCCGCACTCGATCCAGATTTTGCAGCAGCCACTCGTGATCCAGCGTCATTGGACTTACGACGTACGGACGGCCGGCAAACGCGATGATGCCAATGCGATCATTTGGCCGGCCTTCAATAAATTTGCGTGTCACTTCGCGAATGGCATCGACACGGGTGGCTTCTTGTCCACCGATCGTAAAATCCTTGGTTAGCATAGATCCGGAGACGTCCAGCGCGAGTATAATATCGATGCCACTGGCCTCGATCTGAGTAAGGCTTTTGCCGAGTTGGGGACGCGCGAGGGCAATCACGAAGACCGCAATCGAAGCCAAAAGCAGCGTCCGCAGAATTTTTCCAGCGCGCGCTGCGCTTTGTTTTCCGATCGCCCGAAGACTGGCTGTGGATGAAAAAGTTAAAGCAGCAGCTGGCCCCCGCTTTCCGCGCAAATACGCGAGCAACGGAACTGCAACGAGCAAAAGGAGCAGCCATGGATGCGCGAAGGTCAACGCGCTATTTCCCGTGAGCCAATCAAACATTTTTGTCATATCAGCCAAAGTCTCGCGATGAGCGAAGTCGAATCGATCGAAACATCCCTGGATTTAAACAGTCGCAAGTTGACCGCCTTTCACAAAGCGGATCGCTTCCTCAAGTAACAATTCACTGTCTGAAGTTGTAGCCTCGTACCTCGCAAATTTGATCAGGTCACAGCGGTTCAAGAAATCCTCCAGCAGCGACTTTTGATCTTCGGAGAACGGCGAAGAACCTCTGAGCCCGTTTAAAAACTCGACAGAGGTTTGCCGCGTAACTGGCAATCCGAACTGTTCCGTTACGTAGCCTCTGAGAATGTCGGACACACGGATGCTGAAGCGATATGGATTAATCGCTGTGATCTGCGCCCGTACTTGCTCGAGGAGCGCAAGTGCGCGCTCGCGCGGTGGTTGGGGTGGCTTTGGACGCCGGAAAGATTT
>QHOR01000166.1:10976-11440 GCA_003219395.1 Verrucomicrobiota bacterium
AATCAAACCGATGGCGGTCAGCAAGACGAATATTCCGAGAAAAATCAGCCACGGCGAAATCAGCGAATAATCGATCGGCGGCGCAATATCGTGAAACTCCTCAGCCAGCAAGGGAGTAGTGGAGTAGTGGAGAAATGGAGTGTTGGTCACCGAATTCATTGCATTACTCCAGCACTCCATTGCTCCAATCCTCTCGCGCCTCCTTATCGCAGACCAAGGCGGCGCTCGCGTTGTTTGAAGAAGGAGCGCAGCTGCGGCAGATAATCCTTGCCCGTTTGCAGCGCAATCGCGTCGACGTTGTTCCGACGCAGCATGCGGGCTAGCTCGTGTTCACGTTCATCCACGAGCCCGCTAAAACGCGCTCGCGTGGTGCGATCCGCCGTGTTGATCTCAATCTGCTCCCCTGACTCTGCGTCTTCCAATGTAATAAGGCCGACATTTGGCAATGTCTTTTCTCGTTCATC
>QHOR01000167.1 GCA_003219395.1 Verrucomicrobiota bacterium
TGGAGCAGAGGATCCAGGAGTCCAATCAGTTACAGAAATTTATACGTATTATAAGAAGTTTGATATCACGACCGAAGTGATGGGCGCGAGTTTTCGGAACATTGGACAGATTCTGGAATTGGCGGGCTGCGATTGCCTAACGATCAGTCCCGAATTGATGGAAGAGCTGTCGAAATCGAATGAGCCAGTCGAGCGGAGACTCACTGTAGAGAAAGCGAAGTCGGCGAAGATCGACAAACTGGAGCTCGACGAGAAGAAGTTCCGCTGGATGCTGAACGACAACGCAATGGCCTACGAGAAAACGGGAGAAGGAATCCGGAAGTTTGCCGCAGATGTGGTGAAGCTGGAAAAATTCGTGGCTGGCAAATTGTAGCGTTATTTCTTCCTTTATCTGTTCCTCTCCTTCTAAGGACTGAAGGTGAGATGAGCTCAAGACGCAGCGGAATAGTAAGAGCTGATGTTTAACGTTGTTCTGGTCCGACCGGAGATTCCGCCAAACACAGGGAACATAGGCAGTCTCTGTGTGGCTACGCAATCAACGCTGCATTTGGTCAAGCCGCTCGGTTTTTCGTTGGAACATCGGCAATTGAGACGAGCAGGTCTCGATTATTGGAGCGATGTAAACCTGAAACTCTGGGATTGCTTTGATACTCTGCAGCGGTCGCAATCGCCAGGTACAAATTATTTTTTTCTGACGACAAAAAGCAATCGCCCTTACTACGAAGCAGGATTTCAGCCCGGTGATTTTCTCGTATTTGGCGCTGAAACAAAAGGGCTCCCGGAGAACTTGCTCACCCTTAACGAAGATCGCTGCTTTACGATTCCCATGCATGGAACCCGCAGCCTGAACCTCGCTACTACCGTTGCAATCGTGTTGTTTGAAGCAATGCGTCAGCAGCGATCAACAGTCCAAAACTCCGCAACTCGGTCGGGGTGACGAGCGTTAAATGGGTAAAGAAAAGGTAAAAGGAAAACCATGAAACGTATTGTGTTTGTGACATGCATCGGGAGCCTTGCGCTGGCGCTGACCGCGTGGGGTGCACCGAGGAGTAAAACGGCGTCGGAGTCAACGAGAGGTGGCAGTGCGCGCAGCGCGCACATCGTGTCAGCTAAAGCCGGTGGGCACACTCAATCGATGAGGACAGCACGAAGTTTCTCTGCTGCGCGATCTCATCAACACGCGATCACTGCGAGATCGCCCGCCAGATCCAGTTCATTTGCTCGTGCACGAACATCGTCGCGAAGTAATCGCCTGGAGACCGCTGGAGCAGGCAGCACGCGCACTGCAGATGTCAGGAAGTCTGCGGTCGCACGTAATCGCACCGCGATCGGTCGTGAGAGAACCGTAGCTCGAGCGAATGCAACGCGAGTCAATCGCAGTGAAGCGGCAAGAATTCGCAATGCACGCACAAACCGCAACACGCTTGCACTGAACAAGCAGAGAAACCTGAGCATGGCGCGTAATGTGGCGATCAATCGCGGAACGAACGCGCGCATTGTTAATCATTGGCGGAACGCTCGCTTCCGCAATTCTAGTTATGCCGCATTTTACAACTATAACCGCCAGTGGCATGACCGTGGATGGTGGAGAAGTCACCACTCAAGGATTGTATTTGTGCTCGGCGGGTGGTGGTACTGGAACGCCGGCTACTGGTATCCAGCCTGGGGTTACGACCCGTACGCCTATTATCCGTACGACGGACCCATTTACGGTTACGGTAATCTCACGCCAGATCGAGTCATCGTGAATGTTCAAGTAGCATTGCAACAACAAGGATATTATCCAGGATCGATCGATGGAGACATTGGTCCCCAAACGCGCGGCGCCCTGGCAGCCTACCAGGCTGACCACGGCCTGGCCGTTACCTCGGCTGTTGACAAGCCAACCTTGGAAACGCTTGGCCTGGCCTGACAATGACCATTCTGTCAAAGGCCGCGTGGCGAACCCGCTGCGCGGCCTTTTCTTTGCCGGCACGCTTCGGTGTTAGAGCTTGTCGCTCGTACCAGGATTAAAGACACGCTACCATTATGTTCAATGTCATCCGGCCAGTCTGGCAAACTATTCTGGACCCCCTTGCTTGGTGATGAATAAATGGGCGAAAGCAAATGTCTAATGACCCAACAAGAAGAATCCTATGAGAACATTTATTATTGTAGTTTGCAGCCTTGCGCTGGCCTGTTCCGCAGGCGCGGCGCATAATAACAACAAATCAAAGAAGCAAGCTCAGAAGAACAGGCCAACGCCATCTGTCCAGCGCACAGCGACTGCGGGCGCAGCGAAGAAAGCCACACCCAATCGCTACCAGCCGGCCTCGCATTCGGCGGCATCATATCAGAAGGCAAAAGGACGTCAGGGCGCCAATAATCAGGCGTATCAGTCAAGGTCGAATGTGAAAGCGAGGAGCGCTCAGCAGGTGACGACCCGGGACATGCAAGCTGGTCGGTATTCGACCAAAAAGACAAATCAAGGTCACCAGAGTGCTAATAGGCAGGTTTACCAGTCGGGCTCAAACGTGAGCAAGACGCAGAAACGATCCCAGCAAATCGCCGCACAAAATACCCAGGCTGGTCGATACGCGGCGTCTCCAAATTATTCCAAGAAGACGACCCAGTGGAAAGGTAACACCGCTTCTGCCGCGGGATTCCAGTCGAACGGTAAAAAGTACAAGGCACAGCGTTTCAATCTGGCGTCGAACACACGTCCAACGAAATACACAACCGTGAAGTTCCAGCAAAACCGACGGATCCAGGGAAGCCAGTACTGGCAGGGTAGAAATTACTGGGCGTTCCGGAACTACAGGCCCGCATGGCACGACAGGGGTTGGTGGCACAGTCATTATAACCGCGTCGTTTTTGCGTATGGCGGATGGTATTACTGGAATTCAGGCTGGTGGTATCCAGCGTGGGGCTATGCTCCCAATTCCTATTATGCTTACGATGGGCCGATCTATGCTTATAACAGCTTGCCACCCGACCAGGTGGTCGCCAACGTTCAGGCAGCACTGCAAGCCCAGGGGTACTACCAGGGAGAAGTAGACGGCCTGCTCGGACCGCTCACACGCGAGGCGATTGCAGGTTACCAGCGGGATCATGGTCTATACACGACTTCGGCCGTTGATCAGCCGACGCTGGAATCCCTGGGAATGACGTAATGGAAGTGTGTTAACCGGAAGGCCGCCGTTGGATATGTGAACGGCGGCTTTTTGGCGTACATACGAGCGAGACGCTCTTGTGTTCACATCCTGTTTGCAGCAGATAAGCAACAAGCTTTCGTCGATGAACACCACCAATCCACAACTAGTGGCGCATGATCTTTTCCAATCATTCCGAATGGGCGCTCGTCGCATTGAAGTCTTGCGCGGTATCTCAATGGAGGTCGGACGCGACGAAGCAGTGTTTCTTTCTGGCGCTTCCGGCGCGGGTAAGACCACGCTTTTGTACACACTGGCCGGCTTGGAGCGTCCTGAATCGGGGACAGTCGAATTCGAGGGACGAAATTTGTACAATGGTACATCTGCCTCGCAGGCACGTTTTCGAAATCAGAAGATGGGTTTCATATTCCAGGGATATTTTCTCCTCCCTGAGCTGACCGCGCTGGAAAATGTCTCAATGCCGGGAATGATAGGTGGAAGATCGACAACAGAACGGGCCGAGGAAAGCTTGGCGGCCGTTGGTTTGGCGGGGCGCATGCATCATCTGCCAGCAGAACTTTCGGGAGGGGAACAACAGCGGGTGGCAATCGCGCGGGCGCTCACGAATAATCCTGAAATTATTTTCGCCGACGAGCCAACGGGAAATCTCGATTCAAAAACTGGCGACGCCATTATGGATCTGTTGTTAGACCTGACGCGTTCGCGAAAAAAAACGCTGCTTGTAGTGACCCATGATGCACGCCTTGCAGCGCGTGGCGACCGCCAACTGCACATTAAAGACGGCGTCTTGAGTAGAGAAAATTGAAGAGTCGAAAGAGTGCCAGGCTAACTACAGTGTTACCACGGGTTTCGCTTTTACTCGCCAAACTCGCCCCCGCGCAGCGGTCTGATTTTTGCAACTTGAATTGCCCGCGTAAGCGTTGGAGATTTTGTTGAGATTATGAAAACCACTGATGCGACGGTGTTAGACGAACCTAATATTCACGACCCCGGTGCCGATGCGGTGACCGAACCCGCCGTCGAAAGTCGGCCTCGTCGAACCACCGGCCTGAAGGAAGCGAAGATCTATATCGATGGAAAATTCTATTCCGAGACCAGCGCAAAGATTTCCGTGTTCGATCATGGTCTGCTTTACGGCGACGGAATTTTCGAAGGAATTCGTTTTTACAACGGGCGGGTCTTCCGCCTTGAAGAACACCTTTACAGATTGTGGGATTCAGCGCGTTCGATCTGTCTGGAAATTCCGATGACGAAGCGAGACATGACCGAGGCAGTGCTCGAGACAATTCGGCAAAATCGTTTGCGTGACGGTTATATCCGGCTGCTGGTTACGCGGGGGATTGGCAATTTGGGGCTGAATCCGACGCAATGTAAGTCCCCCAGCGTCATTATCATTGCGGCGATGATTGCCCTTTATCACGAGGACTTTTACAAGAAAGGATTAAGCATTGTGACCTGCGCAACCCGTCGCAGCAACCCGGCGGCGCTTAACCCGGCAGTCAAATCGTTGAATTATTTGAACAACGTCATGGCGCGGATTGAGGCAAACTTAGCCGGAGCGGATGAAGCCTTGATGTTGAACGATGCAGGAAACGTTGCCGAATGCACCGCTGACAATGTTTTCATTGTTAAACACGGCCAAATTTTTACACCCCCTATAGCGTCCGGTGCGCTGCGAGGGATTACCCGTTCAGTCGTTTTTGAAATCGGCGCCGAGCTTGGCGTCAAAGTTCGGGAGAGCGACATCACGCGGCATGATGTTTTTGTCGCTGACGAATGCTTTCTCACGGGAACGGCCGCAGAGATTGTGCCGGTGGTAAAAGCGGATGGGCGACCGATCGGCAATGGTAAGCCAGGACCGATCACCACTCGAATCATCGCGAGATTCCGTCAGGTGACACACGAAACAGGCACACCAATTTCCGCCTAGAAATTGAGCAAAGCCCCTCTGGACGTCGAAACGTCATGGAAATATCGGGGTTGAATGTTTCCAAACTAGCAAGGTCTAATTAATCGAGATGTTGTGTGACGTTTGCAAATGCAATGATGCGACGGTCTTCCTGACGCAGATCCTGGAAGGCAAGATGCAAAAGGTGAATCTCTGCGACGCATGCTCCAAAGAAAAAGGCGTGCAGGATCCAACTGGCTTCGCTCTCGCGGA
>QHOR01000109.1:0-6198 GCA_003219395.1 Verrucomicrobiota bacterium
GAAAGAACTGTCTCCAGCAAATCCCACTGCCAACGATCTGCTGGCGCGAGTAATCGTTTATCTTGGGCGAATTGATGAGGCAGAGCGACAGGCACGTGAGGCGGTAGAACTAGATCCGTTGTCGGTTGCGACACAATTTAACCTGGCGCGCGTGCTTTTATATGCGGGAAAACTTGACGAGGCAGCCGCGGCGGGACGCAAAATAGCGGAGTTGCAGCCATCTTCGTCCTCCAGTCATCGCTGGCAGGTGCTCGTCGCAGTTCAACGCGGCGACGGCGAGACAGCCCTACGCGAAGCGCAACTCGAGCCAGACCCTGACTTTCGCCGTTTTGAGCTCGCACTCGCATACTACGTCCGCGGCGATCGTCAGGCATCGGACGCGGCTTTAGCCGACCTGGTGGCCATTGGCCGAAAGGGTTTGGACTATCAAATCGCTGAAGCTTACGCGCTGCGGGGCGAGACGGACAAAGTCTTCGAATGGTTGCAAATTGCGTTTGATAATCACGATGGCGGGATGCTTAGCCTTGCCGTCGACCCATTATTGCGTGGCTTGCACGACGATCCTCGTTACAAGAACTTGCTGGCAAGAGTCGGTTTGCCCGCAGCGTTATGAGCGAAAAGCTTTCGTTCTTTGCTGAGCTAAAGCGCCGCAATGTTTACAAGGTTGCAGTCGCTTATGCCATTGTCGCATGGCTGCTAGTCCAAATTGCGACACAGGTTTTTCCGTTCCTGGAAATTCCGAATTGGATTGTGCGATTGGTCATCGCTCTGGTTGCGATCGGGTTCCCGATCGCTCTCGTAATCGCCTGGGCCTTTGAAATAACTCCGCAAGGAATCGAGCGCACAGAGATTGCCGACGCGATGCCTGCGGCGGCAGGACAGAAGAAACACGCATGGATCTACGTCGCGATTATCGGAGCGTTGTTGTCAATCGGACTCTTCTTCGTCGGTCGTTACGGATTTCGAAACGCGAGTCCGTCATCGAGTGAACTGCCGCGGAAGTCGATTGCCGTGTTGCCCTTTGATAATCTTGGCGAAGAAAAAGGCAACGCCTATTTCGCCGAGGGCATACAGGACGAAATTCTCACTCGCTTGGCCAAAGTGGCAGACCTCAAAGTGATTGCCCGCACCTCGACCCAACGTTTCAAGAGTGCTCCCGAAAATTTGCCTGACATCGCGAAGCAGCTCGGGGTGGCCAACATCCTCGAAGGCAGCGTGCAAAAGGTCGGCGATCAGGTCCGCGTCAATGTGCAGTTGATCAACGCACTGACCAACGCACATCTCTGGGCCGAGATCTACGATCGCAAACTGACCGATATTTTCGCTGTCGAAAGCGACATTGCGAAAACTATTGCCGATACTTTGCAGGCGAAGTTGAGCAGCTCGGCGGAACACGTGCTTGCCTCTCGCCCAACTGAAAATCCCGAAGCGCATGAGCTTTACTTGAAAGGCCGCTACTTCTGGAACCGGCGGACTGGTGCAAATCTCCAGAAGGCGGCCGATTATTTTCAGCAGGAAATCGGGAAGGATCCCGCATACGCCTTGGCCTATTCGGGATTGGCGGATTGCCATGTGCTATTACCAGCGTATGCGGAGCTCGGCAGCAATCCGCGCGAGGAATTGCCGAAAGCGCTGGAGGCAGCCCGCAAAGCCGTCGAGCTCGATGACACTCTGGGCGAAGCGCACACTTCTCTGGCTCGAGCGCTGGCTTCAGATCTACAACTCGCGGCCGCAATGTCGGAGTTCAAACGGGCGATCGAACTCAACCCCAATTATGCAACAGCGCATCAATGGTTCGGCGAATGTCTACAAAGTCAGGGACATCTTGAAGAGGCACTGGCCGAGCTAAAGCGCGCGCAAGAGCTCGATCCATTGTCGCTTATCATCAACTCGGTATTTGCATTTGCGCTTGATACGGTAGGAAAAAGCGATGAGGCGATCGCGCAATTGCACAAGACGCTCGAGATCGACCCGAACTTTACCAATGCACATGGCCAGCTAGGCAACGTGCTGCAACATCGGGGCCGGCTGAACGAGGCGATCGTCGAATACGAAAAGTGCTACAACTCGATGGCCCCCGATCCTGGCGATCTTGCTAATCGCGCGGCCGCTTACTTTCTTGCCGGAAGAAAAGCAGAGGCGCAACAGGATTGGGATAAGCTCAAAGCTTTGTGCGAACGACAATATGTTCCGGCTTACTCGATGGCGGTCGTTCAAGTAGCGTTCGGCAACAAAGACGCAGCGATCCACTTGCTCGAGAAGAGCTATGAGGATCGCGCGCCTTTCGACTCGGCTGATCTAGGCTGGATACTCGTTGATCATCGTCTCGACTCGCTGCGCAGTGATCCGAGATTCAAGAATCTCATCACGCGCATCTTCTCTGGTGAACGGCGATGAAGAAAGAACCAGATGAAATGTTCTGCTGGCTCGATAATGCTTATGCTACTCACGATTCCGGTCTGACCCAGCTAGTAATGACACCTTTTGTTTACGAATACCGCAGCGATCCGCGCTTTGTCGGCTTGTGCCAAAAATTCAGCGTCCAACTGTCGCGTATTCACGAACAATGAATGGCAGGTCTCTCTTTTCCGAGCTGAGGCGGCGCAATGTTTTGAAGGTTGCGCTGGTGTACGCGGTGGTGTCGTGGCTGCTCTTTGAACTTGCCTGGATTCTGCTACCAATCTTTGACGCGCCTGAGTGGATGCTTCCAGCTGTGGTCGTACTTCTGGTGCTCGGTTTCATTATCACCGTAATCGTCTCGTGGTCCTTTGAAATGACCCCGGAAGGACTGAAACGAACGGCGGAAATTACACCGGGCGAAGTTCTTCCTTACTGGAGTAAACGAAAGTTTGCCGCATTCATCATCGGCGTCGCGGTCGTGGCGTTTGGTTTGCTTTGTTTTCAGCTATTGCGGTTTGCTCAGTCGTTTCATTACGCATCCAGCGGGAAACGCACTGACAAAATTTTCATTCAGGGCAATCCGGCTGGCACGCAAGCCATCTCGACTCAGCCTGACGGTACAGTGGGCGCCGAGTATTCTTACAACGATCGCGGTCGTGGCGATCACATCACTGCCAGTTGGAAACTCGACAGCGCCGGCGTGCCGATCGAGTACGACGGCCACGGCAATGATTACATGAAGGCGCCCATCGAAGAACATTTCGAAATAAGAAACGGCCGGGCTACCTGGAAGAATCGCAGCGAACACGGCGAGAAAAATGTGAACCGCGAGAAATTTTATCTGCCGATGAACGCGCCTCCGGAATTCTCGGCTGTGCTGGCGCGGGCATTGTTAAAGGCGCCGAATCACAAACTGCCGCTCCTCCCTGCCGGCGAAGCGTCTATTGATCAGGCAGGTAAAGTCAGTTCCGGAAACAGGATACTCACCGAATACCGCATCACCGGGCTCGGATTTTCTCCGCAATCGATCTGGCTAGCTCATAATGGCACATCGATATCCGTGTCCCCCTGGTTTTCGGTGGTGCCGGATGGATCCGAATCTTCTATGCGGCATTTGCTTGACGCGCAGCAAAAGACCGACGCCGCTTGGTCGGAGCGCCTTGCTCGCGCACTCGGGCACACGCCGCTTGGCGAACTGGTCATTCGGAATGCGCGATTGTTCGATTCACGTGATCTTACCGTCACGCAGGCAACGAGCGTGGTTGTGCGTGGCGAGCGCATTGTTCGAGTCGGACCGGATTCCGACATTAAACCAGCTGCGAACGCGGAGATCATCGATGCGAAGGGTCGCTTTCTGATGCCGGGCTTATGGGATAACCACCAGCATTTCAGCGACAATGATGGCGCGCTTGATCTTGCCAATGGCGTAACCAGCGCGCGAGACATGGCGAACGATACCGACGCGTTTCTTGAACGTGTCGCGCGCTTCGACAACGGAACCGAACTCGGGCCGCGTGTGTTGAAAGCGGGAATTATCGATGGCACCGGAGAATTTGCGGGTCCCACCAAGATGCGCGTCGACACCGCCGAGCAGGCGATTCAGGACGTCGATTGGTACGCCGACCACGGCTACGCCCAAATTAAGATTTATTCTTCAGTGAAACCGGAGCTGGTCCCGATCATCGCTGATCATGCTCATGCGCGGGGATTGCGTGTAAGCGGGCACGTGCCGGCATTTATGTCAGCGCGCCAATTTGTCGAAGCCGGCGCTGAC
The DNA here is from genome assembly GCA_003219395.1 of Verrucomicrobiota bacterium. Taxonomy (GTDB): domain Bacteria; phylum Verrucomicrobiota; class Verrucomicrobiia; order Chthoniobacterales; family UBA10450; genus Udaeobacter. Next base: position 4,175 of record QHOR01000109.1, read on the forward strand.
GAAATACAGCATCTCAATTTTATCGTGCTCAACTTCCTGTTTCCTGAAGTGAAAGAGACCCGCAATCGCGATCGCTTTGTCAAAGTCGCCGAACACGCCAGCGATTTTACTCCCGATAAAACCGAGGTGCGCGACTTCATCAGCTTTCTCGGGCAACATCACACTGTGCTTGATCCCACAATGAGCATCTTCGAAGCTCTGTTTTGCGGCAATCCCAGCGCGATCACACCCGGCCTTGAACGAATCGTGCCTCGTTTCCCGCCGCAGGTACGGCGGGTAATGCTTAGCGGAGCGCTTGAAGTTCCGCCGGACAAGCAGGCAGCCTACCACGAAGCTTTTCCAGCGATGTTGCGCTTACTGAAGGCAATTTACGACTCGGGCGTGACGATCATCCCGGGCACCGATGCGGTGGCCGGTTACACCTTGCACCATGAGCTCGAGCTTTATGCGCTCGCCGGAATCCCTCCGGCGGAAGTTCTGCGCATGGCGACGTGGACGCCTGCTCTCGTTATGGGCGTGGACAAAGACCGGGGCGTCATTGCCCCCGCAAAACTTGCCGACATGATTCTTATTGATGGCGACCCGACGAAAGATATTCGCGACATCAATAGGATCAGGACTGTAATCAAAGGCGGAAAAGTGTACGATCCCGCGGCGATCGAAAAAGCGCTCGGTATCACGGCGCGGGAAAATGCTCCTCAGTAACACATGAATTGGGAGGTCCTCGCGGCAATCGGCCAACTAGCTGCCGTGCTTGTCGGTATTCCTTCTCTTATTTACTTGGCCGTGCAGATCCGCGAGCAAACCAAGGAACGGCGGCAGTCAGCAGTAAACGCTCTCACCGTACATTGGGGTGACCTCACCAAGTCGCTCCACGACAACGCCGAGTTCTGCGCAATTTATCTTCGCGGTGTGCAGTCATTCGATGACCTCGACGCCGTCCCCAAGCTCCGATTCAGCGCGTTTCTTAATCGCTTCTTCAAAAATTTCCAGGCGATGTATTTCTCTCATCGCGACGGCGCGCTCAGCGCATCGTTATGGGGCGAGGTCGAGCGAACGATGAGCGATGTGATCGCCTATCCCGGCGTACGCCAATGGTGGGAGACGCGGAGACGCTGGCACACGGAAGAGTTCGGCCATGTCATTGATGCGATTATCGCCCGAGGGGAACAGCCGAAAGCCTATTCAACCTATAATCTGAACGACGTTGTCCTGCCGAAAGAATAGTCGTGTCATCGCACGCGAGATCGCTGTTCGGCTGTGTATCTCTTCTTCTCGTTAGCGTCCGTTCTACAAACGACGTCCGCTGTAGCAGCGGCGCGATTAGGGCTTTCTCCGTCTGAGAACCTGTGCTGACCCGGACTGGTAGAGGCCGCAGGCTGGCGCAGCTCCGGTTCTACCTCACGGGCCTGAAAAATCTCGCCTTCTGTAATAGTACCTGATCTACTCGCGCGTTAGATGAAAATCTTGCGCATTCTCGGAATATTCCTCGTCGCTGCGTGTTGCGTTGCCGCGGAGCCGACCTGGAACCCGACCGATGCGGTGAAGGAAGCTGAACAGGATATACGCACGGGGCATATCAAGTTTTATTGGTCCGGCAGCATTGCGTCTACGCCAGTCGGTGTTCCGATCGAAGTGGCGAAGAAGTATCCCAGAGTTAACGCTGGAGTCGGCTGTGTCACCAACGACATCCCGCTTCGGGAACGACAGGAGGAGTACGCCCGCCGGTACAACGCGAAGATTTTTGCTTATATCACTCACAAGCACTAAGAACCCATCTGCTAATGTCATTCTGAGCGAAGCGAAGAATCTCATCATCTGTGGGGCGATCCTGCGCGGACAAATCAGAGATGTTTCGCTTCACTCAACATGACAGCGCCATTTAAAATGCGTAACGCCTTCTTCGTTCTCGTCTTGATGGTGCCGATCGTCGCACTGGCGCTTGCGGACGATGCAACTCTGTAGCCCTTCTGGTTGGACATGGCACGGTCATCGACACGACACTCAATATCGCGCGGTAGGCC
>QHOR01000109.1:6251-6734 GCA_003219395.1 Verrucomicrobiota bacterium
GGTCCGGTCGCAGGAAAGTACTCAATCGCGCAGGGCTGCGCGGCTTGCGCCCTAACCAGCGAGCTTACGCTTTGTCGTAAACGACTTTGGCTGTGAACTTCTTTCCGTTTGCGTCGGTGCCGCTGATGGTGACCGTGCGCGATTTACCATCCGGCGCGACGGTGATTTGCCCTGTCCAGCCGATCTTTCCATCCTTCATCGCGGTAATGTCGTTCGTCCGATCGTTTGCCACTCTGTAAGCGACGGAGTTATAAGGCAGATTTCCTTTCACCGGGTAGGCTTTCCCGTCCCACTTGCCGACCCAGACGCTGTGCGTCGGTTTCCCATCCTTATCGACGCCGTCCACGGTTATCTTTATTTTATTTTTCTGCTCCGCGTAAACGACCGTTGTGTTCTTGCCCATCCCCGGCGCGAGCTTCGATTTCGCCTCATTGAGCTTCCACGTGCCCATCTGCGGGTTGGCCGCAAAACAAGCTGCTGCTG
>QHOR01000110.1 GCA_003219395.1 Verrucomicrobiota bacterium
TCGGGAAATGGTTGCGGCAAATGCGCAGCTTGCTGCGAAGCTCCAGGAACTCGAGCGGCGCCTCGATTCTCATGACGAAGGAATTGCCAATCTTTTCGCGACATTAAAACAACTAGTTGAACCCGCCGAGTCGGCGAAAAGACGAGAAATCGGTTTTCATGTCCGAGAAAACGCTGCTCGCTATCGCGTACGACAAAGATCGAAAGTCGAAAATCGAAAATCGAAAATTTCCTAAATGGCGAATACGCAGGACATACGGCGCCGGATAAGATCGATCCGCAACACCGCGCAGATCACCAAAGCAATGCAAATGGTGGCGGCCTCCAAGATGCGCAAAGCCCAGCAGCATGCGCTGGCGGGACGGCCGTATGCCGCTTTGATGAACAAGGTTCTCGTTTCGTTGCAACAACGGACAGACCCGAGATTTCATCCACTTCTCGCTGTCCGCCCGCTCCAGAAAGAGTTGGTCCTAATTATCAGCACGGACAAGGGACTCTGTGGAGCGTTGAACACAAACCTGTTTCGGGAAGCCAGCAACTTTGATTCGGCTAAGACAGCGTTCGTGGTAGCAGGAAAGAAGGCGCGCCAGTTTATCGCACGAACAAAGCGGGAATTATTGGCCGATTTTGAGCTGAAAGACTCACCGACTTTCGTTGAAGCGAAGCCGATCTCGAAGTTTTGCATGGAGAAATTCCTGAGGCGCGAGGTCGACAAAGTCTCGGTGCTCTACACGCATTTTATCAACACAATCAGCCAACGTACCGTAGTACAAACACTGCTGCCGATCAGTCGTTTTGATTTGCCCAAAAGCGAGACAGCCCAGGCTGAAAGTGAAGGTCACGATCCAATGATCGGCTACGTGTTCGAACCTAGCGCCGAGGTCGTTCTCGATTCCATGCTTCCGTATTACGTATCCTACCAGGTTTTTCAGATGATTCTCGACGCGCGCGCGTCTGAACACAGCGCCCGAATGGTGGCGATGAAGAACGCCACCGATAACGCAAATCAATTTATCAAGGACCTTACATTGGAATATAACAAGATGCGCCAGGCCGGCATCACAACCGAGTTGCTGGAGATCGCCACAGCGCAGATGGCGCTCGGTGGTTGATCAAGATTTTATGAATAAAGGAAACATAGTTCAGGTAATCGGTCCCGTAGTGGACGTGGAGTTTTCAGACGAAAAGAAGCTGCCGAAAATCTACAACGCCCTCGAAATTGAGTACGAAGTAAACGGCAACCCAACGAAGTTGACGCTCGAAGTGCAACAGCATCTCGGCGAAAGTTGGGTTCGCTCCATTGCCATGTCTTCCACGGAAGGCTTGAAACGCGGAATGAGTGTCACGGACACTGGCGCTCCAATCAGTGTGCCAGTCGGCGAGGCAGTCCTTGGCCGCCTTTTTAACGTTACTGGCGACGCGATCGATAATCGCGGCCCGGTGAATTACGCGAAGCGTTACCCAATCCATCGTCCGGCGCCGACACTCACAGAGCAAGACACCACGGCAAAGATTTTGGAAACGGGGATCAAAGTCATCGACCTTGTTTGCCCATTTACAAAAGGCGGCAAAGTGGGCGCATTTGGTGGCGCGGGCGTCGGCAAGACCGTTGTCATCCAGGAGTTGATCAACAACATCGCCATGAAACACGGCGGCGTTTCGATATTTGCCGGAGTGGGGGAACGAAGCCGGGAAGGCAATGATCTTTACAAGGAAATGAGCGAGGCGGGCGTGATCGATCAAAAGGATCTGTCCAAGTCGAAAGTAGGGATGGTTTTCGGCCAAATGAACGAACCGCCGGGAGCGCGTTTACGAGTTGCGCTTTCTGCTCTTGCAATGACTGAATATTTTCGCGACGAGCGCAACCAGGACGTCCTTCTTTTTATCGATAACATCTTTCGCTTCTCGCAAGCGGGCTCGGAAGTGTCAGCGTTGCTGGGCCGAACGCCAAGCGCGGTTGGTTATCAGCCAACGCTTGCTGCTGAGATGGGTGATTTGCAGGAGCGAATTACATCCACAAACAAAGGATCGATCACTTCATTCCAGGCTGTCTATGTTCCAGCGGACGATCTCACCGATCCCGCGCCGGCAAATACTTTCGCTCACCTGGACTCGACCATCGTGCTTGAGCGTTCCATCGCCGAGCTTGGTATTTATCCAGCAGTCGATCCGCTGGCATCAACATCGAAAGCGCTGGCGCCGGAAATTGTCGGTGAAGAGCATTATGACGTTGCGCGAGGTGTGCAGCGTGTTTTGCAGCGCTACAAGGACCTGCAGGACATCATCGCGATTCTTGGAATGGATGAATTAAGCCCCGAGGACAAGATCACGGTTCATCGGGCACGCAAGATTCAGCGGTTCCTTAGCCAGCCCTTTCACGTGGCAGAAGTTTTCACCGGCTTTAAAGGTCAATACGTTCCAGTTGCGGAAACAGTCCGCGGTTTCAAAGAAATTCTGGACGGCAAACATGACGATGTGCCCGAGCAAAACTTCTACATGAAGGGCGGCATCGATATGATCAAAGAAGGTTAAGCGATGAAGCGATTAAGCGATAAAGCGGTCAGGAGTCAGTCCGATGGCCCCGCTTCAACTCTTCAACGCTTTAACGACGAATCATGGCCACGCTGAAGCTCGAAATCGTAACGCCTGAGGAAAAAATTTACTCCGAAGACGTGGAGATGGTCACGTTGCCGGGTTCGGAGGGTGAGCTCGGAGTTTATCCTAAACACGTCCCGCTGCTAACCACTGTGGTGCCGGGTGAGCTGCGTGTCCTTAAGGACGGTCGCGAAAGATCAATGGCGATAGGCGAAGGTTTTGTCGAAATTAAGGCCGACGCCGTGTCGGTTTTAACTGACATGGCCTTGGAATCGGAAAAGATCGACATTGCTGCGGCCGAGGCCGCAGTCGAGCGCGCCAAGGCGGCAATGAAGGAAGACCATACCTCTGAGGAAGTGGCCGCCATTCAAGCGTCCCTGCAAAAAGCGCTTGCTCAGTTGCACGTCAAACGCCGCCGCCATCACGGCTGATAATTGTGGCGGTGCTTGCCGCGACGAGCGCTAGTTTATTTTCAAAGTCGGTTCTTGGCACAAGCACAGCCAACCACCAATGGTCTTTCTCTACTAACGGCGTGCTGTTAATTTCGTGTCGTGGCTACGCTGAAAATCTTCGGAATCATCGCCGGAAACGGTGTGTATCCTCGGCTGCTTGCTGAGGCGGCGCGAAACGCTGGTGTAAAAAAAATCGTAGCGGCTGCATTTAGTGGGGAGACGGATCCCGTTCTCGCGGAGCGTGTCGATTTGATCGAATGGATGCGCGTCGGACAACTCAATCGACTCTTAAAGTTTTTTAATCAAAACAAAGTCCATCACGCGATCATGGCAGGACAGATTGCGCCGAAAAACCTGTTCGATCTGCGTCCAGATTTGAAAGCACTGATGCTGCTGAGCAAACTGAAACAGCGCAATGCGGAATCTATCTTTGGGGCGATCGCAAATGAACTGGCCAAAGTAGATGTCGATCTATTGCCAGCCACAACTTTTCTGGAGGATTCTGTTCCAATCGCTGGATTGATTGCGGGAGCGAAGCTCAGACGGCAGGAGGAGGAAGATGTCGATTTAGGGTACAAAATCGCCAAAGAAATCGCGTGTCTCGACATCGGGCAGACTGTTATCGTGAAAAATGGAACTGTTGTTGCGGTGGAAGCGCTTGAAGGAACAAACGAAGCAATCAGGCGTGGCGGGGCGCTCGCGCGCGAAGGCGCCGTGATGGTCAAAGTCGCTAAGGCAAATCAAGACATGCGTTTTGATGTGCCAGTAATCGGTGTCGAAACAATTCGCGTCGCTGCTGAGGCAAAACTGCGCGTCATTGTCATTGAAGCTGAAAAGAGTTTGCTTCTCGAACGCAAAGCAATCGCGGATCTGGCAGCTCAGGCGAAGCTATCGATCATCGCTCGTTAGCCATTTCCCGTCGCGAAGAGAACTGTTGCCAATCGATATCCGACTGGTCAAAATCGCGACGGACGCTGCGAACAAATCCGGTGCGATTAATGGAAGACCAAAGGATAGCCGCTTAAAGCCAACTCCACGCGTTGTCCTATGAGCTCGCAGGGGAAGGTGATCTCGATGCCGAAACTGCCACCGGAATTCATTCGCAAGGGTTTCCCCCGGACTTGGTATCATCCAAGATGGCGCCTTCTTGCCTGGTACCCTCGCGGTGTGCTTAACGAGGCATTCGCAGATCAGGTGATCGAATTTATCGAAATGGAGGAGCGCATTCAGGAAGCGCCTTTTGATCGTTATGCCGACTTGTCTGGCCTGACTCACATCCGGATAGGAATCAATCATATCATCCGTACCGCGCGTCGGCGCCGCAAAGTGAAACAACCGGCCAAGTCGGCATTGTTCTCGGACAACCCCATGACCTTTGGCGTTGCGCACTCGTACGAGTTGCTTATGTCCGACGCAATGATTGAGGTCCGCGCTTTCAAAGAACGCACGGCAGCAGCGCAATGGCTCGAGGTGCCTCTTAAGACGCTTGACTGCCCGTCGTAAATGGACGGAAGATTGCGGCCGAAATCCAAACGCCGGTACTGTGCCCGTGGGACCAAAGTCTCATTGTGCTCTTGTTCGTTTTTTCGGATCATCAAGGTACGACGTTCGACAAGAAATTCTCGATGAAAAGAGATCCCCTCGGCACAGCCGCAATGAAACATTTCCAAAGAAAGCTGGCTGAAGAAGAGAGTTACAGCAATGAAGCTTCCTCCTGATGTTGAGTTTTGCGAAGACATTCACCTGATCGTGTGGAGGCCGCGCGGCCTTGTGGATAAAGCAGCTGTTAACAAAATTATAACTGCTCTGGGAGAGCTCGAGACCGCGTTGAAGGAGCCTTTCAATCGATTTTCCGACACAGTCGCGGCGGACGCGGTTGATCTGAACTTTGAATACATCATTCACGTTTCTCTTTATCGGCGCTCGTTCTACGACAAACGCCCGCCGATCAAATCGGCGATTCTCGCCACCGATGCTACCCTTATTCATTACGCCAAGGTGCATGCTTTACTGACTCAAGGTTCGCCAATCAACGTGCGCGTGTTCCAGGATCGCAAAGAGGTCGCGCAATGGCTGGGCGTACCAATCGTAAGACTAATGGCGGACACGGACCAGCGTGAGTGACTCAATGACCAATGAAGTAACGACGTAAAAGTAGAGTTGATCAACTACCACGCACAAGAAGGATTAGTTTATGAAGAGAATGATGACAATGAAGCTGCCTCTGCCGCCTGATGTCGAGTTTCGCGAAGACTTTTCTCTGCTGATCCATAGACCGCGCGGTGTGCTAAACAAGGCGGCTATCAACAAGATGATAAGTGTAATAGGAGAACTAGAGTTCACGTTGAAGAAGCCTTTCAATCGCTTCCTGGACACGGTTACAACCGATGCAGTGGACCTCAATTTGGAATATGTCCGGCGCGTCTCTCTTTATCGCCGGCGCGTCTACGGCAATCGCCCGGCCGTAAAGACGGCCATCCTCGCCACCGATTCCACCATGGCTAACTATGGCCGTTTGCATGCCTCACTAACTGAAGGTTCTCCCATCAATGTTCGGGTATTCCAGGATCGGAAAGAAGCCGCACAATGGCTCGGTGTCCCAGTCGAACTGCTAGAGGAGAAAGACCATTCGTGATAGTCAACTCACAAGTTACCTGATAAACCTGGCGACATGAACAAATACATCGTGGAATTTATCGGAACCTTTTTCCTTGTTCTTACCGTCGGATGCACCGGCATAGGTGCCGGAGCAGGGGTGATTGCGCCGCTCGCCATCGGCGCGGCTCTGATGGTAATGGTGTTCGCCGGAGGCCATATCTCGGGCGGCCATTACAATCCAGCTGTGACACTTGGCGTTTTAATTCGCGGTAAAGTAAAACCTACCGATGTTGTACCTTATTGGATCGCGCAATTTGTTGCGGCCGCGGTTGCAGCGTTTTTCGTGATCAAGGTCCTTCGTTTGGGAGCACCTGTGACTGCAATTGCACCCAAAATGGGTCCAGCCTTGCTCGCTGAGTTCTTGTTCACGTTTGCACTTGTGTACGTCGTGTTGAATACGGCGACGGCGGAGGGCACTTCAGGAAATTCGTTTTACGGACTCGCCATTGGTATGACAGTGTTTAATCCAGCAGTTGCACTCGGAATAACTGTAATGGGCATCTCGAGCTGGAATAACATTTGGATGTACCTGGTTGCGGATCTAGTCGGTGGCGCGGTGGCCGCTGTAATTTTCCAGCTGGTTAACCCCCCCATGCAAACCACCCCGATTGCAACGGACGAGCCGCCCTATGAAACGCCCCGATAGCGTTCATACGGCAACTTTGAACGACGTTTTCTCCTGCACAGTTCACAAACCAACCTCTCAAACCAAAACATGATACAAAACAAATTTATTCTACTCATCGTCACCTGGTGCGCGTGCGTTTCAGCGGCATCTTTAAATGCGGCTACGATTCCCGCCGGAACCACGTTAACAGTAAGCACAGTTAGTCTCATTAGCTCGCAAACCGCCCCGGGGAGAAGCTTCGAAGCAAAGATCGCCAAGGACGTTTCGGTCAAGGGAAACGTTGTATTGAAAGCGGGAACCAAAGCGTTTGGAAAGGTCACGGCCTCTCGGGCTAATCCTCGCAAATCGGGGCCACTCACCGTGGAGCTGGACTCGGTTGATCTCAATGGACGCAGGATCCCGGTAAAGACGAACAGCATTCAACCGGGAGGCCCTCCGCAGACAGCACGACAGGCGCAATACGGACACACCGCTGGCACAACCGTCGTTAACCCGCAAACCACGCTACAGTTCCAGCTGGCGGCAGCGCTCAATCTGTAACCGGGCCGAACCACGGAATTCCAAACAAATCCTCCTTGGAACTTCTCCGGTCTAAGTGCTTCGCTTCATAAGGCGATCGTATGAAGCTCAAGTTTTATGGTACGCGGGGATCTATCCCCGTCTGTGATGCCGGCTTTCAACAATTCGGCGGCAATACGACTTGCCTGCAAATCACATTCACCGACACGAACCGCATCGCCATCATTGACGCGGGCACAGGACTCCGAAATCTGGGAAGGGATTTGCGAGCTATCGGCCACGAACAGGAACAAATAGCAATTGCGTTCACGCATTTTCACTGGGGCCACATCCAGGGCTTTCCGTTCTTTGCCCCCGCTTACGATTCCAGGCAGAAAATAATTCTTTTAGCAATTGGCAGGAACCAGACGGTTAGCAATTTGCGTGAAATTTTCGAAGTCCAGATGCAGGCCGAATATTTCCCGGTCCAATTGGCCCACATGGGCGCCGATTTCGAGTTCCTGCAAATCGCTGATGCCAGCAAACACTTCACCGGCATTAACAATGTCGAAACGGTGGTCACCGCGCAAAGACACAACCATCCCGGCGGGGCGTATAGTTTCCGGATCGAGCGAAATGGAAAAGCGCTCGTCGTTTGCACGGATGTCGAGCATGGCGAGCAGATCGATCCGCGATTGGTGGAATTAGCGCGCGGGGCGGACTTGTTAGTCCACGATGCGCAATACACGGCTGAGGAATTGCAGAAACGCCGGGGATGGGGGCACAGCAGTTTCGATCAAGCCATGCAAGTAGCGGAAATGGCTGGCGTGAAAGGCCTGGCGCTCACGCATCACGACCCCGAGCACGACGACGATTTTCTCGAGCGCATCGAAAAATTGTGTCAAGAGCGGTTCGCCAATTCGGTGCTTGCCCGCGAAGGAATGGAAATCCCGGTTTAGAGGCGGCGAATACAGTCGCGATCGACTGAGGCGCAGAGCGAACTCCGGGGGTCCCGGGTACAACAGTGGCTCGGGCGCCTGATAATATCGTAA
>QHOR01000111.1 GCA_003219395.1 Verrucomicrobiota bacterium
GATCGCCGCGGTAATTGTGGAGCCTGTTCCGGCCAACGCGGGTCTCTATCTCCCGAGCGACGATTTTTTGTCGGTGCTGCAAAAGGAATGCACACTCAATGATGCACTTTTGATCTTTGACGAAGTAATTACTGGTTTCCGGCTGGCACGCGGCGGCGCCCAGGAAATTTACGGAATCAAACCCGATCTCACTGCGCTGGGGAAAGTGATTGGCGGTGGGTTGCCAGTCGGCGCATTTGGCGGCCGGGTCGAAATCATGGATCAGCTTTCGCCGGACGGCCCCGTTTATCAGGCGGGGACGTTATCTGGAAATCCCTTGGCCATGGCTGCGGGTCTGGCGCAACTTCGAGAGCTCGAACGCGTCAACGGATGGAAATTACTGGAAGAGCTTGGCGGGCAATTCGAACGGCTTACGCGAAGCGCCATCAATGATTCGAATGCCGACGTCACGTTTCACAGGATCGGTTCGATGTTCTGTTTGTTCTTCGCCGCGGGGCCGATTATCGATCTCGCGAACGCGCGGAGGAGCAACCTGGAGAGATTCGCGAAATTCTTTCGAGCGTGTCTAAGGCGCCGCATCTACTTCGCGCCATCGCAGTTTGAAACCGGGTTCATATCCACGGCGCACACCGCGGAAGATCTCCAGGCAACAGGGTCGGTAATTCGCGAAGCCCTGGCGACTTTGGAATGAGGCTGCATGGGCAGCTCATGCAGGACATCATCTAATCGCATATGTGATCGAACATTGCCCCGATCCGGGGGGGTCAGATTATTTTGGGCGGGACATTTCTCTTTTGTCACTCCGGGCCAAGCGGAGGAATCTCTTGATTGAATCCCCTCAAACGTCGAGAGATGTCTTCAGCGTTCGCATAGAGCTACGGCTTGGCAGGCGTCTTCGCTCGATATGACAACGACTAACGACTCGCGAATTCGTCCAGCGGCGAAATTTTTTGTAGAAGGGGACAAAAAGTTTTTTGTCAAAGGCGTCACGTACGGTCCCTTCAAGCCGGACGCCGAAGGGAACCATCTCGGCGGCCCCGAGCAGGTGGATGTGGATCTCGCCCTGATGCGACAAGCCGGCCTGAATGTCGTGCGGATTTATCACCCACCCCCGCCGTGGTTTCTCGACGGATGCACTGAGGCGGGGATGCGCGTGCTGGTGACACTTCCGTGGGAAAAGCATATCGAATTCCTGCGCGAAAGATCAATGCGCAAGCAGATTGCCGAAGCAGTTCGGATGACAGTAAGTAAATACGCCGGGCATCCAGCAATTCTTGGTTATCTCGTCGGCAACGAAATCTCCAGCACGATGGCCCGCTGGCTCGGTGCGCGCCAGGTAATCGAATTTGTAGAGGAACTGATTCGAATTGGGCGTTCCATCGATCCAAATGCTCTTTTTTCCTACGCTACTTACCCACCGACGGAATATCTCATACCGCAGAATGCCGATTTTTGCTGCTTCAACGTTTACCTCCATAATCAGCGCGATTTCGAAGGCTACCTGTTGCGACTGCAAAACCTCACAGGCGAGCATCCGCTTATCCTGGGGGAATTCGGAATGGATACGATCCGGCATTCCCAGGACGAGCAAGCCGACATGCTGGGTTGGCATATCGATAGCGTGGTCAAATGCGGTCTGGCTGGAACAATTTTTTTTACCTGGACGGACGAATGGTTCACGGGCGGACAGGAAATTACCGACTGGGCATTTGGGATCGTTACGCGTGAACGCAGACCAAAAAAGGCGTTCTACGTACTGGCAGAGAAACTGGGGCGAAATGATTCAACCTTGCCGCATCGCCCTCTCCCGAGGGCACCGTTTGTTTCGGTGATAGTTTGCTCGTACAACGGGGGGGCGACACTTGCCTCCTGCCTTGACTCGTTAGGCAAACTTAATTATCACGAGTATGAAGTCATCCTGATCGATGATGGATCGACCGATGATACATCATACATCGCAGCGCAGTTCCCATGGGTGCGCTACATACATCAAAGCAATCAAGGATTGAGCCACGCCCGGAACACCGGCGCTGCCGCAGCCACGGGTGAAGTGTTCGCCTATACCGATTCTGACTGCATGGTCGATCCGGATTGGCTGTATTATCTGATCGGCACTCTGGTAAGCGGTGATTACGCTGGAGTAGGTGGACCGAACATTACGCCGCCAGCAAGAAATTGGATTCAGGCGTGCGTCGCAGCGGCACCCGGCGGACCGAGCCATGTTCTGCTTACTGATGTGGTCGCCGAGCACATTCCCGGTTGTAATATGGCCTTTTATCGGTGGGCATTTGAGGGCGTGGGCGGTTTTGACAGCGAATACCGCAAAGCAGGTGATGACGTCGATTTTTGCTGGCGAATTCAACAGGCTGGTTGGGTAATTGCTTTCAGTCCAACGGCGATCGTCTGGCATTATCGGCGTTTTACTCTTCGAGCTTTTTTGAGACAGCAGGAGGGTTATGGCGAAGCAGAGTCATTGCTGCGCTTTAAACATTTGATCTTTTTCGGACCAACAGGCACGGCAAAATGGCGGGGGCAGATCTATGGAACACCGCGTTTCAGCTGGTTCGTTAACCGGCCAGTCATCTATCATGGAATGTTCGGTGAAGGTTTTTTCCAATCGATTTATCCTGCACCTCAGTCAGACGTAGCTGCCTACCTCAGCAGTATTGAGTGGTTTGCTCTGACAATTTTTCTGTTTGGTCTTGGAATTTTTCTTCCGGTGTTGCGCATCGTTCCGTACCTCATGCTGGGCGGCACACTGTGCGTCGCGCTTTCTTATATGGTGCGGGCTTCCATCGAGCCGAAATTCGATACGGCGGGCGCGCGGCTGCTTGTCATGTTACTAGCTTTTGTCCAGCCGCTCGTCCGGGGATTCTCCCGTTATTTCACATGGCTGCATTTCAAGCGCACACCGGCAAGCGTGATTCGGACGCACGAATATCTGCCGGAGCGCAGCCGTTTCGCGGGTAGTCTAAGTCGCCGGGTTTTTTGGAGTGAACAGGGCAGAGACCGCCACTATTTGCTCGGCGCCATTTTCGAGCTGCTGGAGGAAGAAGGCTGGCGTTATTCCACTGACAGTGGATGGAATGAGTGGGACATTCAAATCTACGGGAATTTTTGGTGGAGCATCGCGCTTCAAACCGTCACCGAGTATCACGGTGGCGGCAAGTGTTTAACCCGCGTGCGGCTTCGCAACCGGTTCGTTACGACGACTATTATTTTCAACCTCATTGCCTTGAGTTTGTTGATCTACAGGCAGCTCAATATTACGCACGTGGATCTTTGGGCTTTGGTCCCTTATATAGTGTTTGTGATGTTCCTTTGGACGAGAGCGCGTTTGTTGAAGTCACGTGTGGCCGAACTTGTCGACGTTGCAGCGCATCGCGCGGGTCTGCAACGGGTGATGCGGAAAGGCAAAATGGCGATGCAAACTTCAGCATCGATAGTCGAAACAGCGACTGCAAGCGATCCTGCGTCAACGCGCGTGCGTGGCTAGCGCACGCGTTTCGCGTGCTGGTTTCGCGTCACAACGAAACCATCTTTGCTTGGAACGTTAAAAGTAAGGGTTGTACCTGGTTGAAGGAAAATTCGTGATCACGACATGGGTGCGCGATCCCAAGCTGACGGCTCACTTTGGCTTTCAAAAAACCAAACGCACCTTGCCCGAGCCGCGCTCGACGCGACCAATTTGCCTTGCTTTTAAGATGGCTTTCGCACGGTGAGCGTTGCGTTCGGAAACGACCGCAGCCATCCCAATACCCATGTTGAAGACCTGATACATCTCATGACGATCGATGTTGCCGTTTTGCTGCAAGATCTGGAAGATGCGCGGCGCCCGCCAATTTTTCGTTTCGATTACCGCGTCACAATTAGCCGGCAAAATTCGCGACAAATTATCGATGAGACCGCCGCCTGTGATGTGAGCAAGACCTTTAATGACGCCAGTCGGAATTTTTGTCAGAAACGGCTGGTAATTTTTATGCACACGCAGCAATTCCTTTCCAACCTCCTTTGTCGAGCCGGGCAGACGCGAAGCAATCTTCAGATTCATTTTGCTGAATAAAATCTTTCGAGCCAGCGAGTAGCCGTTCGTATGCAGACCGTTTGATTTGAGCCCTAAAATTACGTCGCCCGGTCGGATTTTGTTGCCGTCGATGATATGGCCGCGATCCACGACACCAATAATGCAGCCGGCAAGATCATATTCCCCCTTGCGATACATACCCGGCATCTGCGCCGTCTCGCCGCCGAGAAGGGCACATCCAGCCGATCGGCAGGCGCGCGAAAAACCCCGCAGCAATTGTTGGAATACGCGCGATTCGAGTTTGTCGCAGCCAATGTAATCCAGGAAGAACAGGGGACGTGCACCGAGGACGGCGATGTCGTTTACGCAATGGTTAACCAGGTCCGCGGCGATGGTGTCATGCTTGTTTACAGCAAACGCGATTTTTAATTTTGTGCCGACGCCATCGATGCTTGCAACCAGAACTGGCGCGCGCATTCCGGCGAAGTTCGCTCGAAACAAGCCGCCGAAGCCCCCAATCTTACTCAATACTTGTGGCCCGTGCGTTTGCCTAACGAGCGATTGAATTTGCCCCTTGAGTCGATTGCCGAGATCGACATCAACACCAGCACGAGCGTATGCTTTTTTTCGCGCTGTCATCCCGAGCTGCGGAAACGGTGAGCGACCTCTCACAGCTCCCGTTGATCCCGCTTCCAACCACGCGCGATCCAAATATCGTCGGTGAGGTCCTTCGCTTTGCTCAGGATGACACGCATGAAGAGATCATCTCAAACCCGCGAATAACGTCGGATGCGCTTCCTGATCGGCGAGCGCTTTGGCGCGCTGCTCGCGTTTTTCCATGATAAACTTATCCAGCGCGGGGTCGACGGGCAGAGGATAATCCCCGTTGAAACAGGCCAGGCAAAAGCGATTCATCGGTTTGCCCGTCGCCCGCACCATGCCTTCCACATCGAGGTAGCCGAGGCTGTCGACGCCCAGATATTTGCAGATGTCTTCCATCGACATTTGGTTCGCAATCAATTTTTCCGGATCGGGAAAATCGATTCCGTAGTGACAAGCAAACCGGTGTGGGGGACAGCTCACACGCATGTGCACTTCCTTTGCGCCAGCTTCGCGCAAGGTCACGACACGCGCTCGCGCCGTTGTCCCGCGCACGATGGAATCGTCCAGAACCACGACCCGTTTTCCCGCCACCATTTCCTTAATGAGATTCAACTTTACTCGCACATCAAAATCGCGAATGAGCTGACTGGGCTGTAAAAATGTGCGGCCAATATAGTGATTGCGTACGAAAGCGTGCGCGTAGGGAATTTTCAGTTCCTGGGCAAAACCGAGCGCCGCATAATTTCCCGAGTCAGGCACCGGCACGACAATGTCCGCATCGACGGGAAACTTTCTTGCCAGTTCGCGTCCCATTTGCATGCGCACTTTTCCGACGTTAACACCACCGATCATACTGTCCGGCCGCGCGAAATACACGTATTCGAACATGCAGAATGCCGGCCGCGCATCCGGGAATGGCCTTTCGGAACGCAATCCGTTTTCGTCGATGATCAGTACTTCGCCCGGCTCAATTTCGCGGACGAACTCCGCGTGAATCAGGTCAAAGGCACATGTCTCAGATGCCACGACATAGGCACCATCCAGCTTGCCGAGGGAGAGTGGGCGCCAGCCAAACGGATCGCGAACCGCGATTAGCTCCCGTTCGCTCATAATGATGACCGAGAACGCCCCTTGAATGCGGCGCAACGCCGCGAGAACATTCCCGCCATTCTCCGAGGGTTGCGCCAGAAGATGCAAAATGATTTCGCTGTCGGCGGTGGTTTGGAAAATAGAGCCTTTTCGCTCCAGCTCATCGCGCAGAAAGTCGGCATTGATCAAATTACCATTGTGAGCAATCGGCATTTGGCCACGCACACAGTCGACTACAAAAGGTTGCGCGTTTTTGATTGTGCTGGTTCCAGTGGTGGAATAACGCGTATGGCCGATGGCGCGTGTCCCTTTCAATCGTGCCAGTTCATCCTGCCCAAACACTTGCGACACAAGACCCATGTCCTTGTGCTGGAGAAAGGTTGTGCCCGGTCCATTGCTGGTGACACCATAATAAGTCAGGACCGCTGCGTT
The DNA here is from genome assembly GCA_003219395.1 of Verrucomicrobiota bacterium. Classification (GTDB taxonomy): domain Bacteria; phylum Verrucomicrobiota; class Verrucomicrobiia; order Chthoniobacterales; family UBA10450; genus Udaeobacter. Next base: position 6,149 of record QHOR01000111.1, read on the forward strand.
GGGATGACCAAATACGCCGAACAGCCCGCATTCATGCTGTGGAAACGGATTGGCTTCGGCCTCGATGATGTCGATCTTGTCTGGAGAGATCACACTCAATAATTCACCAAATTACGCGTGGTTCAACGAATCGTTCTGATGTGCAGCGACATTTCAGATGCCAGAAACGAAGAATATCGATGACGCGCTTCATAAACTCGGGATCCCCTCGGCTGCCAAATCGCTTTCCACTGCGCGCCTGATGGCGTTCCACCAATCATCGTAAAGGTCGGCAATGGACCAGCAAAATTCTTCGTTGCCGAAATGGATGCGAAGCTGGTCGCCGCCAACTCCACCAAGTTGTTGAAATGGAATTTGCCACTCTTGCAACATGGACATTGTCTTTTGCAGATTCTCCGGTGCGACGGAAACGACGATCCGCGATTGGGATTCATTAAACAGCACTGTCGCGGCAGGTGTGCCGCCTGCTGCAAGCTTGAGTTCCGCGCCGAAAAGATTTTCCGGATTAAAACAACATTCAGCAAGTGCGACAGCGAGACCGCCTTCGCTGCAATCGTGGGCGCTTTTTACCACGCCTTCGCGAATCAAGGCGCGCACCGCATTTTGGATTTTAATCTCGTACTGCAGATCAACACATGGCAACGGGCCAACCTTCAAGCCGTAACAAACCTTGAGATAACGCGAACCACCGAGTCCATAGCCGGCAGCGTTCACTTCGGCTCCTTTGTCGTGTTCAGTCTTTTCTCCCCCAGCGTCGGCATCTGCGGATACTGTATCGGTGAATGCACCTACGAGAATAATCATATCTCCGTCGTTCTTGAACCACTGGGTCGTGATGTGCTCCTCTTTGTCGATCAAGCCGACCATGCCGATGGTCGGCGTGGGATCTACCACGCCTGCCGGGCTCTCATTATACAAAGAGACATTTCCGCCAGTAACTGGCGTGCCAAACGCGCGACAGGCTTCGGCAATGCCTTCCACTGCTTCGCGCAATTGCCAAAAGTTCTCCGGCTTATAGGGATTGCCGAAGTTCAAGTTATCAGTGACTGCTAGCGGACGCGCACCTGAGCAGGTGAGATTTCGAGCTGCTTCGGCCACGGCAATCTTTCCGCCTTCGCGTGGATCCAGGGCGCAATAGAGCGAGTTGCAATCAGTCGTCGCAGCCAGAATTTTGTTTGCATAGCGGACCAGAAAAACGGCTGCGTCGGAGCCTGGCTTCACAAGCGTACCGGTGCGCACGGTGTGATCGTACTGCCGATACACCCAGTTTTTCGAGGCAATACTTGGATCACGCAACAGTTGGCGCAGAGCTTCGAGATTATCGATCTTAGCGAGACCTTGTAGCCACGGCTCTGTGGGCCGTCCATTCTCGACGCGCCCCAGACGCGCGGTTACAGGCTCCTTCGCTTCCCGCGAGTAAAGAGGCGCTTCGTCAGCTAGTGCCTTAGCAGGAATCTCTGCGGAAATCTCACCATTATTATGCACACGCATCATACCGTCATCAGATACGCGGCCGATTTCGACGCATGGCACATCCCATTTCTCGAAAATTGCGCGCACGACGTCTTCCTTGCCGCGCTTCGCGATGATCAACATTCGTTCCTGCGATTCGCTTAATAAAATTTCGTATGGCGTCATGCCAGCCTCGCGTTTTGGAACTTTCGCGAGGTCAATATCGATCCCGCTTCCGCCGCGGCTGGCGGTTTCACACGTCGAGCAAGTTAGTCCCGCCGCGCCCATATCCTGGATGCCGGCAACAGCATCATGACTAAGGAGCTCGAGGCATGCTTCCAGTAAGAGTTTTTCTTTGAATGGGTCGCCGACCTGAACTGCCGGACGATCTTCGCGGGATTGCTCGGTCAATTCGCGTGAAGCAAACGCCGCTCCGGCCAGGCCATCGCGCCCGGTCTCCGCACCGACATAAAACACTGGATTACCGACACCCGTTGCGGCGCCGCGCGCCAGTTGCTCGTGACGCAACACACCAAGACAAAAAACGTTCACGAGGGGATTGCCCTCGAAACTCTCGTCAAAATAGATTTCACCACCGATGGTGGGAATCCCAATGCAATTTCCATAGTGCGCAATCCCGGAAACGACTCCCGTGAAAATCCGGCGGTTCTTTGCGATTTCGGATTTGGCATTTCGGGATTGGGATTTGTTTTCCGTGATCGGTCCGAACCGCAGAGAATTGAGACAAAACTCCGGGCGCGCCCCCATGGTAAAGATATCGCGGATGATTCCGCCCACACCGGTGGCGGCGCCTTGAAATGGTTCAATCGCGCTCGGGTGATTATGGCTCTCCATCTTGAATGCGACTGCCCAACCATCACCGATATCGACAACTCCTGCGTTTTCCTCGCCGGCTCTTACCAAAATGTCCCGCCCGGTAGTCGGAAATTTCTTCAGTTCTTTCTTCGAGTTTTTATATGAGCAGTGCTCGCTCCACATGACGGAGAAAATTCCCAGCTCGGTAAAATTTGGCTCACGTCCGAGGATTTTCTTGATTCGCTCGAATTCCTCCGGTGTGAGGCCGTGTTGTTTGATGAGTTCTGGGGTGACTGCTGGCTCGGCGGTCGGCAACTGGCTGGTCATCGGCACATGCACGTTATCGAATCTGCAAGTCAGCTCAATCACTCAAAAAAGAATTTTCATTACATCCCGACATGTTTGAAGCGTCCATCAACTCTTCCAACTACGAACCTTGGGTATCAAAAAGAGGGAGGCATTATGGTAAAGAAAGCAATTGTCGCGTTGGCCTGCATGCTTATTGCGTCGTCGACATTTGCGCAGACTACCTTGGAGCGCACAAGGAATTATCGGACGACGAGTCCAATAACCAGTGTAGAAGGAGTAACGGTGACAGCGCCCATCATAGAAGCTGAAGAAGGGAGCGCGGCCAGTTACCAGCCTGCCGGCACTCTCGTTGTTCGCACGGACAGTGCGAACCCCGAGCGGTTCGATCTGCCGCGGCCAGGACTCGTCTATGACAAGTTTGGCCGACCCGTACGCGGCGCGATCAAACCCGGTGCGCGAGTAGTTGTGTTCTACGCTAACACGGGCTACACGCGTCTGATTGATCACA
>QHOR01000364.1:0-1777 GCA_003219395.1 Verrucomicrobiota bacterium
CGCCAGCGCGCTGGGAAAGCGCTCCTCGAGGTAGGCCTGCGCAAAACCCGCGTAGTCACCGCAGAGGCTGAAATTAGTTTGGGTCAACGTCGTGTTGTGACAGGCATATCCAAAGAGAACCGCTCGAAATTCCGAGGTATTGACTCGCAGCACGGGAACACTGCGGTCCACCAGGCCGCGCGGGTTTACGCCGAGAATGACGCCCCGGGGTGTAAACTCGCGCCGGTTCATGGTGAAGTGCGCCACACCGGCGCCCCAGGAGAGTCGAGCGGGCTCGTGCCGCGACAGCGCTTGCACGGCCACGTCAACCAATTTGTCCTGCAGGCTGCGCGTGTAGGCGACGATGTTCCGGGCGTCCTCCGGCGCCACGCCGGCCTCGGCGCGTTCATCGAGGCTCAATATCGGCGCGGAATGGGTGTGCGATGAACTCAACAATATCTGGCTGCGGACCAGTTTTGTTTTGTCCTGAATGCGCTGGCAAACTGAGTCGGCCACCGCGCGAGAAATGCCAATCAGATCGGTGGTCACGAGAACCGCGCGATTGCCTTGCCGATCTTCCAGCGCCAAGGCCTTGGCGTAAATGTCCTGTTCGACGCGCTCAAAGGGCTTCGTCCGGGAGGCGTAACCGGACATCGGAACAGGCTTTTCCGGGGTGATCTTGACGCTGGCGACGCCGACCATCCATTCTGATTCAGCGGCGTGCGCGCACAGCACACCGAGGGTGACGACAACCATGACCAACCACACTCTAGCTACATGGCTAAGAGCCTGTTTTGAAAATAGGTGGCGCGGGCGACCCGCCCGCCTCGGTCGGCGACCCGCCGACCGGAACTTCCGCGAGCAACGTTGCGAAAAGGCCGTGCCGATTGGCTCGAACTGTCGCTCCCGTTCCGTCCGGCGAGTCGCCGGACGGCACAGGCCAGTGGCCCGTGCTACCGGAACCCGAATTCTCGAACACGCTCTAAGGGAAGTTTTCATACGAGCCCGGTCATTCCTTCGGATTTCGTCATTCGTCATTCGGATTTGGGAATGCCGGTTCATGGCGAGACTCCTTTGGCCTTCGTTTTGCGCCGATAGATTTTGTCGGACGAACAAACGTAGAGGTATTCGAGGTTCGGGCCGGCGAAAGCCACGCTGACTGTTCCTTTGTTCTGCGGCCGCTCGATCACGCCGCCCAGACGCCCTGTGGAGTCGAACATCTGAATGCCGACGTGCGACGTGACGTAATAGCGGCCTTGGGCGTCTGTCGTCATCCCGTCGCCGCCGCTGTCAGGTTTGCCAGTCGGCGCGCGAAGGGTCATGTAACGTTCGCCTGCGGTCAAACTGCCATCCTGCCCGACGCGGAAGACCCAAACGTTTGTGCCTCCGTATTCGGACACCGCGAGCGTGCCCTGGTCCGGTGAAAGCGTAATTCCATTCGGCTTGTTGATTCCGCCAGCGCCAACGCGGACGTTGCCCTTTGAGTCAACGATCGTCACTTGCCCCTTGCCTGTTTCGGTGAAATAGACCAGGCCCTTGCGCGACACGATCAAATCGTTCGGCTGCACCTCATCGGCCAGCACGGTCACCTTGCCGGATGGCACGTCCAGGGCCACCACCTGCTTCTTCGGTCCTTGCGTACAGGCATAAAGCCGCGCGTCGGGCCCGAATTTCAGTCCGCTGCATTTCGGTGTGTCTGCAATGAAGGTCGCTATTTTGCCGTCCAGCCCGATCCGCTGGATGCCCGTGCCCTTGCCTAGGTCGAAGAAGTAGAAGTTGCCCTCGGCGTCGGAGCAGG
>QHOR01000364.1:1805-2544 GCA_003219395.1 Verrucomicrobiota bacterium
TCGATCAGCACTTTGGACAACGCTTCGTCACCGGCGAGGTTTTGGGCGCGGCCCGTAACGATGAACGTCAGCAATGAAATCGCAAGAAGGATAGGGGTTTGTTTCATAATTGATTGCCGCTTATAGCCTGTCCCTCCTTATTTGGCGAGCGGAACCGGACTCGCACTCGGGTCCAAACTGAGCACCGACATCGGATTGCGCCAGACGCGGCAGAGCGGCGCTCCTGTACGCTGCCAGGCCTTGTCCGCAAGTTCCGGGTTGGTTGAATAGATCCTCCGGTTGTCTTGCGCGTTGCGATATTCGTAAAGGAAGACCACCGCCGGTGACTTGTCTTCCGGCGGAGCCGAATCATCACTTTGCGCCGCGGTCGCAGGCAGGGCGAAGAAGATAGGCTGGTTACCGTTGTTCGGGAGTGTATCGCTCAGGACCTGATGACCGCCCTCGGTGTGCGCGAAAACCGGTATCGTTCCTCCCCGTCCCCGATTTCGAGGCAGCGCAAAAAAAGCGACGTCTTCGATCTGTCCCCACAACCGCTCGGGTTCGACACTTTCACGCGTCAAGTATTGTGTTGGTCCGTCACGCCTTTGCACGCGGTAGACCGGCACGGGCAGATTCAGTCGCGCATCGTCGAGCGCGAGTCGATACATGACCTGGTTGTAATCGTAGCGCGGTGTCTTCTCCTTCGCGCCGCTGAACGACGCGGTGTAAGTCCCCTCGAAATAAATCAGCCGTCCGCCCT